>CAIPGJ010000864.1 GCA_903864555.1 uncultured Pseudomonadota bacterium
ACGCACCCCAGTGCACCAGCCCCGTGCCCGCCGATTTCACCGCCTGGCGCCGGGCCAGTGCTTCAGTCCCGCTCAGGGCATGGATCATGTTCGCCTCCCCTCTGGATTGGTGTTCTGCCTGGTCCCGTCGAATTACAATCGGCCGCTGTGTCGCGTCGCTGCCGTGCCGGATGGTCAATGATAAACCCGCAGTGGCGCAGCACGATACGCAGGCCGCGCGTGCCACCGGGCATGCCATGGGCTGTACCGAATGTTCCGTGAGGATTCATCATGCGCATTGCCCAACCCCGTTCCGTGTCCATAGCCCTGTTGCTTGCCGCCAGCCTGGTGGTGGCGCCGGCCGTGCAGGCCCAGGCGCCGGCCTTCCCGTCCAAGCCCATCAACATCGTGGTGGGCTTCACGCCGGGGGGCGGCACCGACATCACCGCGCGTGTGCTGGCCCAGCGCCTGACGGTTGACCTCGGCCAGTCCGTGGTGGTGTCGAACAAGTCCGGCGCCGCCGGCGCCATTGCTGCCGGCGAAGTGGCGCGTGCGCCGGCCGATGGCCACACCGTGTTGATGATCGCCAGTGCCACCATTGCCGCGCTGGCGCTCAATGCCAACGTCAACTTCAGCCTGGAGAAGGACCTCACCGCGGTGGCGCAGGTGACCAATGCGCCCATGGTGATGCTGCTGCATCCGGGGGTGCCCGCCACTGACGTGAAACAGCTCATCGCCTATGCGCGCGCCAACCCGGGGGCGCTCAGCTTCGGTTCCACCGGTGTGGGCAGCGGCTCGCACCTGGCAGGCGAGCTGTTCGGTTCCATGACCAACACCAGGCTCGTGCATGTGCCCTTCAAGAGCGGCGGGGACAGCGTGATGTCCACGGTCTCCGGGCAGATCCAGATGAACTTCCCCAGCCTGCCGGCGGCGCAGCCCATGATCAAGGCGGGCAAGCTGAAGGCCTTTGCCGTGACCACGCTGAAACGCTCGTCGCTGCTGCCCGACCTGCCGGCGCTGGATGAACTGGGCCTCACCGGTTACGACCTGCCCACCTGGTATGGCCTGGTGGCCCCGGCTGCGGTACCGCGTCCCATCATCAACCAGCTGCATGCCGCCACGCTGAAGGCGATGAGCACGGCCGAGGCGAAGGCTGCCATCAACAAGCTGGGCATGGACACGCAGGTGAACACGCCCGAGCAGTTCGCCGCCTACATGCGTTCGCAGATGGGCTCGATCTCGAAGCTGGGGCAGGCCTCCGGCATCAAGTTCGTCGAGTAAGGCATGGCGCAGCATTGCGCGCTGATCCCGGGAGTCACCGGGACGGTCGGCAAGGCGCTGGCGCGGTATCTGGCCAGCCAGCCGGAGTGGCAGGTGATCGGCATTGCGCGGCGTGTGCCATCGGCGTCGCTGCCTTACCCGGTGATTGCGCTCGACCTGGCTGACCGCGAGGCCTGCCTCGGCTGGCAGGTGAGCTTCGCTGAGGTCACTCATATCCTGTACTGCGCCCGCGCCGCGCATGTTGCCTCGGTGAAAGAGCCCATCGAGGACAACCTGGCCATGCTGCGCAACCTGCTCGATGCGGTGGAGCCGGTGGCGCCGGGTCTGCGCCACGCGCACATCGTCCAGGGCAGCAAGGTCTATGGTTCGGACCTCGGGCCCTACCGCACGCCAGCCAGGGAGTCTGACCTACGCGTGCCGGACCACAACTGGTATTACGCGCAGGAGGACTTGCTGGTTGAGCGCAGCCGCGGCCAGCGCTGGCATTGGAGCGCCAGCCGTCCGCACGGGGTGTGCGATCCGGAGCCGGGCGTGGCGCGCAGCATGCCGCTGATGATCGGCGTGTACGCGGCGATCTCGAAGGAACTGGGCCTGCCGCTCAGCTTCCCCGGCACGGCGAAAAGCTTGCATGCGCTGTACCAGAGCGTCGATGCCACGCTGCTGGCGAAGGCCATCGCCTGGATCACCACCCAGCCGCAGTGCGCCGACCAGGCCTTCAATGTCACCAATGGCGATTTCATCCGCTGGGAGAACCTGTGGCCGGGCTTTGCGCAACGCATGGGCATGCGGGCAGGACCGGTGAAGACCGTGCGTCTCACCGAATGGATGGCCGACAAGGCACCGGTGTGGGAGGCCATCGTGAAGAAGCACCGCCTGCGTTCAACGCCCTTCTCGCAAGCGGGCGTATGGTCCTACGCCGACTTTAACTGGCAGCGTGAACACGACATCATGTCGGACACGCTGAGACTGCGGCAGAGTGGATTCAATGAATGCCAGAACACGGGCGCCATGTTCATGTCCATGCTCGGAAGGCTGCACCAGGAGCGCTGGATACCGTGAGCTTGGGCCTTGTCTGTGAAAGGCTTGGTCGATTCATGGTGAAGCAAGCTCGGCAGTGGACCCGCTAGGGTCTGTGGACATTCAGCACGCGAGTGCGCCGGAGGTCATTTGACCCCAGGGCTAGGCGCGAGGAGCGAGGAGCGCCGCAGGCCGGGTGCCTGCAAGCGACGAGCAACG
>CAIPGJ010000865.1 GCA_903864555.1 uncultured Pseudomonadota bacterium
ACCGAGATCCGCAATGGCATCCCCTGGATCACTGCAGCCACCCAGGATCAGTTTGTGCCTCAGATGGTGAATCTCGAATTGATCGGCGGAGTGAACTTCAAGAAGGGATGTTATCCAGGTCAGGAAATCGTGGCTCGCACCCAGTATCTAGGCAAGGTAAAGCGTCGAATGTATCTCGCGCACGTCCCATCCTCATTCCCAGCCGTGGCAGGACAGGTGGTGCACAGCGACAACGTGGGTGGTCAGGTAAACGGTATGGTAGTCAATGCGGAATCTTCGCCGTCTGGCGGCGTTGATTTGCTGGTCAGCGTCCAATCCGAAAGTGTAAGCACCTCAAGGGTGCATCTTGCGTCGGCCGACGGTCCCGCGCTTGAGTTCATGGCGCTCCCCTACAGCCTAAGCTGACTTGAACGCCAGCCTCTACGTGTACTACAAGGTAGACGCGCCCAGCATGGGCGCTATGCGTCGTGCAGTAATGACGTTGTTCGAAGAACTCCGTGTGACAGCAGGTGTCTCCGGACGTCTGGCCCAGCGCCTTGACGATGCAAGCACCTGGATGGAGATTTACGAGCCAGTGGCTGACGTAGCAATGTTCAGGTCGCTGCTGGAATCCCGGTCACACTTCCATCAACTGGATACGCTGGTGGCCGAAGGCTCCCAGCGAACGATCGAAATATTCCTGAAGGACCTGCTGGAGCCCCCAATGCCGGATGTAACACGATGTGCCTGATCCTTTTTGCCTATCGCGTGGTGCCCGGCCATCCGCTTGTGCTGGCAGCCAACCGGGACGAATGGTTTACGCGCCCCGCCACTCCGGTCGCTTACTGGATGGACTATCCGCAGGTGCTTGCAGGTCGCGACCTGCAGGCAGGCGGTACCTGGTTGGGCATCACGACAACGGGGCGGTTTGCTGCGCTGACGAACTACCGGAATCCGGCCGACAGGCGCTTGGATGCCCCCTCGCGGGGGGAACTGGTCAGCGGATTTCTGACCGGAACGGAATCCGCACAGGCATTCACCAAGAGGCTGGGGCAGACGGCTGCGGCATACAACGGTTTCAGCATGTTGGCAGGCGATGACGAAGGTCTCTTCTGCTATTCGAATCGCGGACAGGAACCCACCCGCGTTCCTCCAGGCGTACATGGCCTTTCCAACCACCTGCTTGACACGCCATGGCCGAAGGTCACAAAGGGATGTTCCGGGCTCGAACGCCTATTGGATCAGCCCTTCCATCCAGAGCCGTATCTCGATCTCATGGATGACTCGGTGCCACCGGAGGAGTCTTTCCCGGTGAAAAACGATGCTGGACAAGATTGGGAGCGAAGCCTGTCATCCATGCGCATCATGAAAGGTGATTACGGCACGCGTTGCTCGACTGCCTTGCAACTATCCACCACGGGACCATCAATCCTCGCAGAACGAACTTACAGCCGGGAAGGTCATATCGCCGGAGAGGTTGTTCACCGTTTTCGATTGGAGAGCGAGAGGATCATCCGTTTGTGAGCGATGCCAGCCTCGTCGAATTCGGGGCCCGACTCACGGAATCCAACGCGATGATAGAAAGACAACACTTGGACTTGCGCATGCAATTCCACATTGAAACGGCCCGTCGCTTCTGCACGATCCAGCAGGCCATTCAACACACGCATGCCCAGTCCGGTGTTTCGATGTGGAATCAGGACGGCCATCCGGCCTATCACCGCCTGCCTACCCAATGAATGAGGAATCAATCGACCGGTTGCAACGGCCATCCCCGATGCATCAACACACAAGGCATGCGTCGACTGAGCATCCAGTTCGTCCCATTCGAGATGCTCTGGCACGCCTTGCTCCTCTATGAAGACGCTTCGCCTGACCAGGACAGCGCCTGGCCGTGCTTGCTCCCAATCAAGTAGTCGGATCTCGAATTCATCGATCATGGCCACTGAGTATAATCAGTCGCATCACTGTCCTGATCAAAACACGCATCCACTGAATGCCCAAGCAAACCTCCGTTCACGCCCTTTTTTGGCAGGAAAACTGCCTGAAGCTGCTCGATCAGCGCAGTCTCCCGCTGACGATTGAATTTCTGGATTGCCATGATGCAGAAGATGTAGCCCGCTGCATCAGGCAGATGGTTGTGCGTGGCGCCCCGGCTATCGGTTGCGCAGCTGCATTCGGATTGGCTCTGGAAGCAACAATTCACGCCAGGGCACCGTACGATGCGTTCAAGGCTGCCATCGAGTCGGCATCTGCCCGGCTGCTTGCCAGCAGGCCGACCGCCGTAAATCTTGCCTGGTCCCTGGCCCGAATACAAAAGCTCGTCGACCAGAATGTATCGCATACCCCACATGACCTGGCCGCGTTGATCACGAACGAAGCCTGCAAAATTCTTGAAGAAGACCTGCAAAACAATCGCACCATGGGCAGGCTGGGTGCAGAACTAATGCCAGCTGCAGGGTGCATCATGACCCATTGCAATACCGGATCCTTGGCGACTGCCGGACACGGCACTGCATTGGGAGTGATTCGATCTGCCGTCGAGTCAGGCAGGCAATTGCGGGTGATTGCCAATGAGACCCGCCCGTTCCTGCAGGGGGCGCGACTGACCGCCTGGGAACTGATGCAGGATGGCATCCCGGTAAGCATTGCCACCGACAGCATGGCAGGGCATCTCATGGCCATGGGCCAGGTTGATGCCGTGATTGTGGGCGCGGACAGGATTGCATCCAATGGCGACACCGCCAACAAGATCGGAACCTATGGGCTCGCCGTGCTCGCCCACCGCCATGGATTACCTTTCTATGTTGCCGCCCCGATCTCGACCATAGACATGCACCTGGCCGATGGAAGCGGCATACCCATCGAGGAGCGTTCGGGGGAGGAAGTCACAGGTTTTGGTGGGATTCAATGGGCCCCCCCGGGCGTGAAAGCGCTGCATCCAGCCTTCGACGTGACACCAGCCGGGCTGATCACCGCATTGATAACCGAGCGTGGGATTGTACGCAATCCGGATCTGGCCGGATTGCGCAGCCTCTTCCCTGAAGGGGCTATTTCATGACCCGGGCGATGGCATCCGCAACGTAGTCGAGATTTCGCGAGTTGAGGGCGGCAACACAGATACGCCCTGTGTCCACTGCATAAACACCGAACTCCTGGCGCAAGCGCTGCACAGCGTCCTTGGACAGGCCCGAGTAGGAAAACATGCCTCGCTGCGTGGTGACATAGGTGAAGTCGTGACCGGGAACAAGCTTGCCGAGCCTGTCGGCAAGTTCCTCACGCATGTGCTTGATGCGCACACGCATGCCCGCCAGTTCTTTTTCCCACAAGGCCCTCAGCTCAGGGTTGGCCAGTACAGACGCCACCACTTGGCTACCGTGGGTTGGAGGATTGGAGTAGTTCGTTCGAATCACACGCTTCAACTGGGACAAAACTCGCGCTGCCTCATCCGCACTGTCCACCACCACAGACAAAGCCCCTACACGCTCACCATACAGGGAAATCGACTTGGAGAAGGAGCTCGAGACAAAGACCGGGCCAGCTGTAGCAGCAAAGTGACGTACCGCAAAAGCGTCCGGATCCAGACCATCCCCGAAACCCTGGTAGGCCATGTCCAGGAATGGGGTCAAGTTCTTTTCACGAACCACGCTACAGACTTGCTTCCATTGTTCAGCTGAAAGGTCTGCTCCGGTGGGGTTATGGCAACAAGCATGCAGCACAACAATTGCTCCGGATGGCATGCCTTGGAGGGCTGCCAACATGCCCGGGAAATTCACCCCCCGCGCAGCAGAGTCATAGTAAGCATAGTTGTTTACCGCGAATCCGGCACTTTCGAACAAGGCGCGATGGTTCTCCCAGCTGGGATCGCTGATCCAGACCTGCGCATCGGGTGCTGCCCGACGAAGAAAGTCTGCTCCCAGCTTGAGACCCCCGGTTCCGCCCAGAGCCTGAACCGTCACGATCCGGCCTTCGCTCAGCGCGCGCGAAT
>CAIPGJ010000866.1 GCA_903864555.1 uncultured Pseudomonadota bacterium
GCTGAGCTGGAGTTTTTGCAAAGCCTGGGCGGTTTCAATCCCATCCATCACCGGCATCTGCCAGTCCATGAACACGATCTCGTAGGGCTGGTCCGTCGTGTTCTGGCGCTGCACTGCCGCAATGGCCTCGCGGCCGCCGCTCACATCGTCCACCTCGAAGGTCATGGCGCTCAGCAGGTCCTTGATCACCAATCGCGCCGAGTCGTTGTCGTCCACCACCAGCACCCGGCGCCCACGCAGGTCTGGCCGAGGCTGCAGGCCGCGACCAGCAGTCTTGGAGATGCCCAGTCGGGCGGTAAACCAGAAGGTACTGCCCTTGCCGATCTCGCTGTCAACACCCACCTCACCCTGCATCAGGCTGGCCAGGCTCTTGGCGATCGAGAGGCCAAGCCCGGTGCCGCCGTACTTGCGCGTGGTGGTAGCGTCGGCCTGCTGGAAGCTCTGGAACAGCTTAGCCTGCTGCTCGGGCGTCAGCCCGATACCGGTGTCGGTGACGGCAAAGTAGAGCAACAGCTCTTTGTCGGTACGCTCCCGCACGCGGATCACCACGTCGATCTCACCGTTTTCGGTGAACTTCACCGCGTTGTTGGCGTAGTTGATGATGATCTGCCCAAGCCGCAGCGAGTCGCCGATCAAACGCCGCGGCACATCGGTCGCCACGTCAAACACCAGCTCCAGACCCTTGGTATTGGCCTTCTCGGAGATCAGGTTGGAGACGTTGTCGAGCACGTGCTCCAGGTCAAACTCCTCCTGCTCCACATCGAGCTTGCCCGCCTCGATCTTGGAGAAGTCCAGGATGTCGTTGATCAGCCCCAGTAAATGCTGGCCCGAGCGTTGAATCTTCTGGACGTAGTCCCGCTGACGCGCATTGAGCTCGGTTTTGAGCGCCAGGTGGCTCATGCCGATGATGGCGTTCATGGGGGTACGGATTTCATGGCTCATGTTGGCCAGGAAGTCGCCCTTTGCCTGCGCCGCAGCCTCCGCGGCCTCCAGGGCCACCTGCAGGTTGGCCTGCAAGGTCATCCGATCTGAAATGTCTTCCACCAGCCACACTTCCCCGGTGCCCAGGTTCTTCGGATCGATGGCGCGGCCACTGAGCCGGGCAAAGAACATGCTGCCGTCCCGGCGCTTGAGCGGCAGCTCACGGTAGTTGGTCCCGCCGCCCTCCAGTTCCCGGGTGACTGCCCGCCCTGCAGCTTCCGCCTCTTCGGCCGTGAAGTACCACTCCCTGGCAATCAGGCCGTCCATGCCATGGCGCTCGTAACCCAAAATCTTGTCGTAGGCCGCGTTAGTTCGAATCACCACCCTCCGCTTGAGCAGCACGATGCCAATTTCGGCCGCCTCAAAAATGGTCTGCTGCTCTTCCACCGCCAATCGCAATTGATTCTCTTGCGCCTTGCGTTGGCTGATGTCCCGAATGGATACCATCAGGATGCGCTGCGACGAGATCGTGATGGGCAGCAAGGTGATCTCGCAGGGGATAAGGTGCCCGTCCAGGTGCTTGTGTATCCAGTCGAAGTGGTGCGCCTGTCCCGCCTGCATGGCGTGGGTGATGTGTTCGATGGCCAGCTCTGTGGATTTCCGGCCGCAGGGCTGCGTCTCTGGCGAGATATCTACGGGACCGCACTTGAGAAGATCGGAAATGTTCTCGAATCCGAACAAGGCAGCGGCCTGTTTGTTGGCATCGGTGAACCCGCGTTCCGGGTCCAGCAACAACAGGCCATCGGTCGAGTAGTCGAAATATGCCCGGGTTTTTTCCTCGGCGTCCCGCTGGGCGGTGATGTCTTCCACCAGCCAGACGGTGCCCTTGGACATATCGTTGGAGTCGATAGTCCGGCCACTGAGTCGCGCCAGGAAGGTGCTGCCATCCTGGCGCTTGAGGGTGAGTTCCCGGTGGCTGGTTGCCCCGCTGGCAAGTTTCGCCGAGATGTCTTCGTTGGCGGCCCGCCATTCGACATCAGACAGGCACCAGTTTTCCACAGACTCCCCGATGATCGAATCACGTTTGAATCCGAAAATTCGGCTAGAGGCCGAGTTGCCTTGCACCACCGCATTGTTCTTCAACATAACAATGCCGATTTCGGCGGCTTCCAGGACGGCGTTCTGCTCTTCCATTGCCAGACGGAGCCTGCTGTTGCTGGCTCGCACTTGCA
>CAIPGJ010000867.1 GCA_903864555.1 uncultured Pseudomonadota bacterium
AGGGGGTAAACCTTGCCATCCCCGGAATTCGACGAAGAACCTTTGACAAGGGGGTCAACCGCTGGTCTGCCCGGTGCCTGCCATACCCAGTACTGGCTTCGAGTTACGCATTGTGAAACTATTCATCGTGGGGCGGCCTCACCGGCGGCTCAGGGTGTATATAAAAGAACGCAGGAAGCCAGGTGCCCGCAGGTGCCATCCAGCCACAGGCATGACAACGCGGCCCGGACGGATAGCCTGAACGGCGAACTCCGCCAGGTGCTGCGGGGGCCGGCAAACAACATCAAAAGCTTTGAAGGGGATGCAATGAGTGACGGGACGTATGACGTGATCGTGGTGGGCGGTGGCAATGCCGCCTTGTGTGCGGCACTGGCGGCGAGTGACCAGGGCGCGCGCGTGCTGGTGCTGGAGCGGGCACCGGAAGACCTGCCCGGGGGCAATAGCGCTTTCACCGGCGGCGGCATGCGCATGGTGCACAACGGGCTGGAGACCGTGCTCTCGGTCGTGCCCGACCTCTCCGAGCAGGAGAAGCAACTCACTGACTTCGGCGTCTACTCCGAGGCGCATTATCTGGATGACCTCGGGCGCCTGACCCAGTACTACTGCGATCCCGACCTGGCCGAGACCCTGGTGAAAGGCAGCACCTCGACGGTGCAATGGATCCATTCCAAGGGCGTCAAGTTCCTGCCCTTCTACGGCAGCTATTCGGTGAAAAAGGGCGACCGGCGCGTGTTCTTCGGCGGCACGGTGGTGTATGCCTCCGGCGGCGGACGCGGCCTGGTGGATGCGGAGATGAAGGCGGCCCGCAAGGCCGGCGTGGAGATCCGCTTCAACCATCAGGTGACCGACCTGCTGCGCGCCACCAATGGCGTGGCCGGGGTGCGCGTCAAGCCCAAGGGCCAGGCGGAAGTCGAGATCCGCTCGAAAGCCGTGGTGCTGGCCTGCGGCGGCTTCGAGGCCAACCGTGAGATGCGCTCGCGTTACCTGGGGCCGGGCTGGGACATGGCCACGGTGCGCGGCACCCGCTACAACACCGGCGACGGCCTGCGCATGGCGCTGGAGATTGGCGCGCAGCCGGCCGGCCAGTGGTCCGGCTGCCATGCCGTGGCCTGGGAGCGCAATGCGCCGCAGTTCGGCGATCTGGACAAGACCGCCGAGCCGTATCGCCACAGCTATCCCTGGGGCATCATGGTCAACGCCGATGGCAAGCGCTTCGTCGACGAGGGCGCGGATTTCCGCAACTACACCTACGCCAAGTACGGCCGCGTGGTGCTGGCGCAGCCGGGCAGCTTTGCCTGGCAGGTGTTCGATTCGCAGGTGCTGCATCTCTTGCGCGACGAGTACAAGCTGCGCGGGGCGACCAAGGTGCGCGCCGACACGCTGGAACAACTGGTCGAGAAGATGCAGGACGTGAACCCGGCCGGCTTCCTGCAGACCATCGAGGACTACAACGCCGCAGTGACCCGCGACGTGGGCTTCAACCCCGAGGTCAAGGACGGTCGCCGCACCAAGGGCCTGCCCGTGGACAAGACCAACTGGGCCAACACCATCGAGAAGGGGCCCTTCGAGGCTTACTCGGTGGGCTGCGGCATCACCTTCACCTTCGGCGGCGTGAAGATAGACACCGGCTGCCATGTGCTCGACATCGAGGACCAGCCCATTCCCGGGCTGTATGCCTCGGGTGAAATGGTCGGCGGATTGTTCTACTTCAACTACCCGGGCAGCTCGGGACTGATGTCGGGCGCCGTGTTCGGTCGCATCTCCGGCCAGTCGGCCGGGGCTTACGCCAAGGCGGTTTGAGCAATCACCAACGCCGGATGTTGAGCCGCATCATCGGAAAGGCCAGCATCCGCGTTGAGTAAGGCCAGCCATCACGCCCGCTGCCATCACCCCCATCATCTACTTCAAACTTCAAACTTCAAACTTCAAACTTCAAACTTCAAACTTCAATCGCCA
>CAIPGJ010000868.1 GCA_903864555.1 uncultured Pseudomonadota bacterium
AGCAGCTGGATCCGGCCGATGACCCGGCGGCGTATCACGACCCCGCGGCCTATGACATCGAGCGGTACAGCGGGGCGGCGTGAAACTGGGAGCGCCTGACAGAGTTGCCGCCAGGTCAGAATTGCCGTTAGGCGCCCTGACTCAGGGGAGCGCGAGGGGATGTGTCCCTTCGCATTGTCAGGCACTCTGACGACCAGGCGCTGCCTCGCACGGGCGTCCTTCGCCAACGATGGCCCGGATCAAAGCACCTCGGGTCCCTCGCTGACCACCACCTCATCGCCATCCCAGCGGTATTGCGCATTGAGATCGGCCATGCGCGTGATCTTTTCCATGTAATCGAACACTTCCTGCCCGCGCGCGTCGTGCTTGAGCACCTCCGGCTGTCCGGTGGGCTTGATGAAGCAGGGCAGGTAGCGCACTTCCTGGAGCTGTCCATTCGCGATCGCCAGCTTGGCGATCATGGTCAGCTTCGCTTCGGGGTGGAAGCGATAGGTCGGGTAATCCGGGTCATCCTGGAAACCGAAGACTTCCATGCGCTTCTGCCCCCAGGCGCGCGCGGCCTGACTGTCCAGTTTGGTCAGGGGCAGGTGATCGAACACGAAATTGCACAGGCCATAGAAAATGGGCTTGCCCCGGTAGAACTCGATGCCCTTGAGGATGTGCGCATGATGACCCAGCACCACATCGGCGCCTGCGTCGATGGCTGCGTGCGCCACCTGCTGGTCGTACATGGCGATCTTGGCCGGCACATGCAGGAGCCCCGTGTGCAATGAGACCACCAGCACATCGCAGAGCGGCCTCAACTTTCGGACATCCCGGATCATCTCCTTCAGACTGTCCGGATTCGCGAAGGTGAACACTTCCGCCGCAACGCCAGTCAGCGGTACCGCCGGTTCATAATGCGTATGGATCTTCACGAAAGCTGCGCCTGGCTTTCCCTTGGCCGCGCGCGCCTCGGCGGGATCACCGCACCAGTACCCGAGGAAGCCGACACGATTTCCCTTGCGCTCGACGATGGCAGGCTTCCTTGCCTCCTCGAGGTTGAGCCCGGCACCGAATGTCTCGATGCCGTGCTTCCTGATGCCTTCCATGGTGTCCTGCAGGCCCGTGACTCCCCAGTCAAAAATATGATTGTGGGCCAGGTTGACGACATTGAATCCGGCATACGGAATGCCTTTGATGTTGTCCGGGGAACACGGCTGGTTCTCCACCAGGGAATACATGTTGATGCCGCGATCGGTGTACACGGCTTCGCCATTGCAAAAGGCGATATCGGCTGAGCGTATGGTTGGTGCGACAAAAGAAAAGGCCCCCTCGGGGTCCGGGCGATTCAACCAGACATCGCCAACAGCAAGCATCGTGATTGCTTCTTTGTTCATTGCGTCCCCGCTGGTGTGCAAGATTGGTCGGATGCGAGTGGGCTGCCAGGGTGCGACAGGGTGAACCAGCGGGCCATGCCCCCTTGTTCAACACCCACTCAGGGAAACAGGGCTGCCTTCCTCAAAGCTTGATGTTGCCGCTCTTGACCAGAGTCTCCCATTGCACTTTTTCGCGCTGCACGAGGTTGGCCAGGTCCTCCGGCTTGTTGGGTGGCGCCACGTCTGCGCCCTCGTCCGCAAACTTCTTCTTCACATCGGGTGCATTCAGGATGCCCGTCACCGACTGGTTCAGCTTCTGGATCAGTGCTGCTGGCGTGGCCCTGGGCGCGGCCATGCCATACCAGCTCAGCAACTCGTAGCCCGCCAGGCCGCTCTCGGCCACGGTGGGAATATCGGGCATGATGGCCGCGCGCTCGCGCCCGGTCACCGCCAGCGCCTTGACCTTGCCGCTGGTCACGAAGGGTTTGGCCGAGAGTGAATTGATGATGGCCGTCTGCACCCGGTCGCTCATGAGATCGGTCAGCATCTCCGCCGAACCCTTGTAGGGCACGTGCAGGATGTTGATGCCAGCCTTGTGGTTGATCAGCTCCATGCCCAGGTGCACCACCGAGCCGATGCCGCTGGAGGCATACGCCAGTTGATTGGTCTTGGCATGCGCCACCAGTTCCTGGACGGTTTTCGCAGGCAGGTTGGGCGAGCCGAGCAGGATATAGGGCTGCGACACCATGATCACCACCGGCGCCAGCTGGGTCTGGATATTCACGTTGATGGTATTGGTGACCATGGCGGCCACGTTCTGGGCGATCAAGGGGCCCAGGGTGTAGCCGTCAGGCGCCGCTCGCGACAGCAATTCCAGCCCCAGACCGCCAGCCGCACCCGGACGGTTGTCGACCAAGAAGGTCTGTCCCATCTTCTGGCCAAAAAACGGCGTCAGCTGCCGCATCATGAGGTCGGCCCCGCTGCCGGGAGGCGAGGCCACGATCACACGCACCGCCTTGGAGGGATACGAGTCCACCGTCGTGCCCTGCTGCGCCTGGATATTGCCGCTCATCAGAAACGACACCGTCGTCAGTGAAATTACGGGGACAATTCGCTTGATCATTTAACACCTCCTTTGATGGTTGTTCAGGATCGATCCAGACAATCCTCCCGTGCATCGATCTGACGTCGATTGCTCAGGGCCCTGCCAGCTGATCAGCAGTTCGCCTCATTCAATTGCTCTACGCGGGAAATCTGTTGAAGGCAGTCATGCTATCGCACAACCAGACAATCGGCCACGCGTCGCAGGCTCTGCTGTGGTCGTTTGAGCTGGTGATGAGCTTGTGAAGTCGGTGTTAACCCCCTTGTCAAAGGGGGTTAACACCAACCAGCCTGCCCGCGCTGCCTCCCGGAAATCAGATCGCGCCGCCCCTCTTCAACACCTCGGCCACGGCATCGGCCAGGCGCTGGTAGCCCTGGGCGTTGGGGTGGATGGCGTCGGCCTTGAGTGCGGTGTCGGAGAGGATGCTGGCGATGGCCTTGCCTTCGTAGGCGAGCTTCATGTCCTTGGCGATCTCGTCGTAGTGGTCGGCGGTGGACAGGAACAGGCCCGGGCTGGGCACGCCGAGCAGGACGACTGCCATGCCGCGCGAGCGGGCCAGGGACACCATGGCGCGGAGGTTGGCGGTCGCCTCCTTTGCGGGAAGCTTGCGCAGCATGTCGTTGCCACCGTGGCACAGGATCAGTAACGCCGGCTTCACGGCGTCCAGCACTTCGGGCAGACGGGCGAGGCCCGATGCGCTGACTTCGCCCGGAATGCCGGCGGCGATCACCTTGCGTCCGATCTTTCGTTCCAGCGCGGCCGGGTAACTGTTGTCCGGCGTGGTGCCGGTGCCGAAGGTGAGGCTATCGCCGAAAGCCAGCACCACCGCATCCGGGGCAAGCCGGGGCAGTTTCGGCGTGGCGCCACCGCAGCCGGCGATGACGAAGGCCGCAGCCAGCGCCAGTGCAAAACGGGCGAGGCCGGGAGCCGCTGGCATTGCCGACCGGGCACCGCCTGGCGTGCCACCCGGGCGCCCCATGGACGACGGATCATGCGCCCAGCCCAACAGGGTTGAAATGATCATTTTCAAGTCCACTCCCCTGTCATCATTAGACAAGTCGATAGATTGTGATCACCGCGCCTCCGCTCATCCGGATCACCGCCAGCCTGAAGGCCTGCGTTCAGCCTTCGCCCGGCAGCTCGATTCCCAGCATGACGTAGGACAGGCTCTTGCCGTGCATGTCCTGCGCCAGCGACACAGTGACGCCGCCGCCCAGGGCATTCTCGATGACGAAGTTCAGCGCGCGCAGCTTGGGCAGTTCGTAG
>CAIPGJ010000869.1 GCA_903864555.1 uncultured Pseudomonadota bacterium
ATCATCCTTGCCAGGCCGCCTTTTTGCATTGATTTCATCATGGTACGCATCTGATCGAACTGGTTCAGGAGGCGGTTGACCTCCTGAACCTGCACCCCGGCACCGGCCGCGATACGGCGCTTGCGGGACGCCTTGATGATGTCCGGCTTGGCCCGCTCCTGGGCGGTCATGGAGCAGATGATGCCCTCCAGCCGGCGAATCTGCTCGTCGCCGACGTTGGAGGTGGCTGCCGCCTGGGCGAACTGGGCGGGCAGTTTGTCGATCAGGGCCGACATGCCGCCCATCTTTTTCATCTGCACGATCTGCTGGCGGAAATCCTCGAGATCAAAACCCTTGCCCTTTTTCAGCTTGTCGGCAAGCCTGCGGGCCTCATCGCCGTCTATGCTCTTCTGTGCCTCCTCGACCAGCGACAGTACGTCGCCCATGCCGAGGATGCGTGAAGCCATACGCTCCGGATGGAAGGCTTCCAGGCCGGCCAGTTTCTCGCCGACGCCGACGAACTTGATCGGCTTGCCGGTGACATGCCGCACCGAAAGCGCAGCCCCGCCACGGGCATCGCCATCAAGCTTGGTCAAAACCACGCCGGTCAGCGGCAGTGCCTCGCCAAAGGCCTTGGCCACATTGACCGCATCCTGTCCCTGCATGGAATCGACGACGAACAGCGTCTCGACCGGCTTGAGCAAGGCATGCAGTTCGGTGATCTCGCGCATCATCGCTTCGTCTATCGCCAGGCGCCCGGCGGTATCGACAATGAGCACGTCGTTGTAGTGGGTGCGGGCAAATTCCAGCGCCGCGCGGGCGATGTCGGCAGGCTTCTGCGACGGGTCAGAAGGGAAGAAGGCCACGCCGGTCTGCTGCGCCAGCGTGCGCAACTGGTCTATGGCAGCCGGACGGTAGACGTCGCAGGACACCAGCAGGGGTTTGCGCTTCTCGGCTGCCAGCAGCTTGGCCAGTTTGCCGGAGGTGGTGGTCTTGCCCGAGCCCTGCAAGCCCGCCATGAGAATCACGGCAGGCGGCACGACAGCCAGATTGAGGCCTTCGCTGGCGCCGCCCATCAGGGCCGTCAGCTCGCGATGGACCAGCCCCACCAGCGCCTGGCCAGGGGTCAGGCTACCGATGACTTCCTGGCCCAGCGACTTCTCCTTCACCACGGCGATGAAGTCACGCACCACGGGCAGGGCCACGTCGGCCTCCAGCAGCGCCATGCGCACCTCGCGCAGGGCTTCCTGGATATTGGACTCGGTCAGGCGGGCCTCGCCCCTCACCGTCTTGATGACGCGTGCGAGCCGCTGGGTCAGGTTATCGAGCATGCAGTTCGCCTTGATTCAGGACAAGCGGCCATGGGTGCCGGCAATGTCATAACGTCTTGATTTTCAGGAAATTGCCCGAGGATATTCCGGGCCAGCCGCAGGTCGGGGATGTTAAACTGCCACGAATGACACCCATTTTACTCCACGTGTTTGCAGCCGCACTCTATGGCGGCCTGGCGGTGCACCTGTGGAAAACACGCTGGAAAACCGTCGAAGCGCCGCCCCTGACATCGGGGGAACGCGGGGCCATCTTTGCACCGCTGCTGCTGCACAGCTTTCTGCTATGGGACACCATCATTGCCGCCGAGCCCTTGCGCTTCGGTTTCGGCCACGCCCTGTCCGCAACCCTATGGGTGACGGTGGCGGTGTACCTGGTGGAGAGCCACTTCATGCGCATCGAGGGCATCTTCCCGGTGGTGCTGGCCATTGCGGCCCTGTGCGCGCCACTGCCGGGGCTGTTTCCCGGCCTGCTGATGCCGGAATACACCCAGGCGCTGGAGTTCCGCATGCACATGGTCATGGCCCTGCTCGCCTACGGCCTGTTCATGATTGCCGCACTGCACGCCTTGCTGATGACCCTCGTGGAGCGGCGCCTGCATGGCGGGGCCGCTGCCGAGCGCAGCCTGATGTCCGGCCCCCTCGCCAGCCTGCCTCCACTGCTCACCCTGGAAGCGCTGCTGTTTCGCATCATCGGTCTGGGGTTCATGCTGCTTACGCTGACCTTGCTGACCGGCGCGGTGTTCTCGGAGACGCTGTTCGGCCAGGCGATGCGCTTCAATCACAAGACCGTGTTCGCCATCACATCGTGGCTGATCTTTGCCTTCCTGCTGGCTGGCCGGCATCTGTATGGCTGGCGCGGGCGCGTCGCCCTGCGCTGGACGCTGGCCGGTTTCATCAGCCTGCTGCTGGCCTACATCGGCAGCCGCTTCGTGCTGGAGGTCATCCTCCAGCGCCAGGTCGGCTGAAGCCAGGACGCTGCATTCATGCCGGATGACATCCCGCTGAGCTGGCAGTTGTGGACCCTCGGCCTGCTGCTGGTGCTGTCGGCCTTCTTCTCGATTGCCGAGACCAGCATGATGGCCATCAACCGCTATCGCCTCAAAGCCATGGTGAAGATGGGCAGCCGCGGCGCTGCGATGACCACGCAACTGCTGGGCAAGACCGACAAGCTGCTGGGCGTCATCCTGCTGGGCAACAACCTCATCAATGCCGCGGCGGCGACACTGGTCGGGGTCATCACCATCAACCTCTTCGGCGAGGATCGCATTGCCCTCGGCCTGGGCACGCTGGCCGTGACCTTCCTCATCCTGGTGTTCTCCGAAATCACGCCCAAGGTGATCGGGGCGGCGTACGCCGAACGGATCGCGATCCCCGCCAGTTATGTGCTGGCCCCGCTGCTGCGGGTGCTCTACCCGGTGGTCTGGTTCGTCAACCTGTTCGTCTCCAGCCTGCTGTTCCTCATGCGCATCAATCCGCCGGCCGACGGCCAGTCCCAGCGACTGACCATGGAGGAATTGCGGTCGCTGGTGGTCGACTCGGGGCACTTCATGCCGAAGAAGCACCAGAGCATCCTGGTGAATCTGTTCGACCTGGAGTCCATCACGGTGGAGGATGTGATGATTCCCCGCGCGCAGATCGAGGGCGTCGACCTGGAATCACCGCTGGAGACCATTCTCAACCAGCTGTCCACCAGTTACCACACCCGGCTGCTGGTCTACCGGGGCGAGATCAGCAACGTGGCCGGCATCCTGCATCTGCGGCGGACGCTCAAGCCGCTGCAGTCGGGCGACATGGACAAGGCGGCGCTGGAGGACATCATCGCCGAGCCCTACTACGTGCCCGCCGGCACCGCAGCACTGACCCAGCTGCAGTACTTCCAGGAAAACCGCGAGCGCATCGCGCTGGTGGTCGATGAATACGGCGAAGTCCAGGGACTGGTGACGCTGGAGGACATCATCGAGGAAATCATCGGCGAGTTCACCACCACAGCACCGGTGAATGCCTCGCGCATCCATTGGGACCGGCCGGCTGACGGCACCACCCCCGCCAGCGCACTGGTGGAAGGCTCGGCCAGCCTGCGTGCACTCAATCGCAAGCTCGGGCTGAGCCTGCCGCTGGACGGTCCGAAAACGCTGAACGGGCTGATTCTGGAATACCTGCAGGACATTCCGGAATCCGGTGTCTCGCTGAAGATCGCCGGTGTCCCCATGGAAATCGTGCAGACCCAGGACCGCACCATCAAGATGGTGCGCATCTTCAGGCCGGCACCGGCATGACCATCCTGAATAGGTGACGGAGCAAGCGACCCGGCAGCATGGCTGGACTCACCCGCCGCCCCACCGAAATCGGTAATTTTCCACATAACTCAAGCCGTTACCCATGAGTCTGAATGCTTTACAAAAGACTCGGGGCCATGCATGATCCGCAGGTCAATAGGCCCATGTCCGGGCAATCCGTAGGGGGATACATGGCAACCGCGGCTACTGCCAAGCCAAAAGAAATTAACTTTGCCTGGGAAGGCAAGGACAGGTCCGGGAAGGCGGTCAAGGGCGAGATGCGCGCGGGCGGCGATGCCGTCGTTGCCACCACCCTGCGCCGCCAGGGCATCACCGTCAAGAAAATCAAGAAAAAGCGCACCGGTGGCGGCACGGTCAGGGAAAAGGACGTCTCGCTCTTCACCCGCCAGATGGCCACCATGATGAAGGCCGGCGTACCACTGCTTCAGTCTTTCGATATCGTCGGCAAGGGCCACTCCAATCCAGCCGTTGCGCGGCTGCTGATGGAATTGAAAACGGAGGTCGAGACTGGTTCCTCCCTGGCCTCGGCTTTCCGCAAGTACCCCCTGCTTTTCGACCAGCTGTTCTGCAACCTGGTGCAGGCCGGCGAGCAGGCCGGCATTCTCGAATCCTTGCTGGATCGCCTGGCGACCTACAAGGAAAAGACGCTCGCCATCAAATCCAAGATCAAGGCGGCGCTGTTTTACCCGATCGCCATCATCGTGGTGGCCTTCGTCATCACGGCGGTGATCATGATTTTCGTGATTCCGGCCTTCAAGCAGGTGTTCACCAGCTTTGGTGCCGATCTGCCTGCCCCAACGCTGTTCGTGATGGCGGTATCGGACATTTTCGTGCAGTACTGGTACATCATCTTAAGCGCGATCGGTGGCGGCGTGTACTCCTTCCTGGAAGCGTGGAAGCGCTCGCAGGCAGTCCAGATATTCATGGACCGCCTGATGCTGAAGGCGCCGGTATTCGGGCATCTGGTGCGCATATCGACCATCGCGCGCTGGACTCGCACGCTCGCCACCATGTTCGCCGCCGGCGTACCGCTGGTGGAAGCACTGGATTCGGTGGGTGGCGCCTCCGGCAACTGGGTTTACCAGTCGGCCACGAAAGTCATCCAGAACGAGGTCAGCACCGGCACCAGCCTGACGGTCGCCATGCAGAATTCCAATCTCTTCCCCAACATGGTGATCCAGATGGTCTCCATCGGCGAGGAGTCCGGCGCCCTGGATAGCATGCTGTCGAAGGTCGCCGACTTTTTCGAGCAGGAAGTCGATGATGCAGTCGAGGCCCTGTCATCCCTGATGGAGCCGATGATCATGGTGGTTCTGGGCGGATTGATAGGCGGCATGGTGATTGCGATGTACCTGCCCATCTTCAAACTCGGGCAGGCGGTTTAAGCGGCCCGGGCACGACAGCAGGAAAATCGTTTCGACAAGGGCCGTGCAAGCGTGCACGGCCCTGCCCACAAGAAGGCCAGGCGTGCCGCAGTCGATCATGCGCACCCTGAAAACACATATCCGGAGCCTGGCGACAGACTCCCGGAACGGACAAGAACAAGGCCGATGTACCAGACGCTCTCCCAGATGACCTCGCCGGCGATTTTCCCCTGGATCGCGCTGGTGATCGGCCTGTGTATCGGCTCATTCATCAATGTCGTCATCCACCGCCTGCCGCGCATGATGGAGCGCGAGTGGAAAGAGCAATGCGCCGAAATGCAGGGCCTGCCGCCCCCTGGAGGCGAAGTGCTCAGTCTTGCACGCCCGCGCTCGCGCTGCCCGGCCTGCGGCCATGCCATCAAGGCCATTGAAAATGTGCCCGTGCTTTCCTGGCTGTTCCTGAGAGGCCGCTGCTCGGCCTGCCGGGCCCCCATCAGCCTGCGCTATCCGGTGGTGGAACTGACGGCCGGATTGGCGGCGGCCTATTGTGCCTGGCGCTTCGGCCCCGGCCTGGCGGGCTTTGGCGCCATGGCCTTTGTCTGGACCATCCTGGCTGCCAGCCTGATCGATGCTGACACCCAGCTACTGCCAGATGCCATGACCTTGCCCCTGCTGTGGCTGGGCCTGCTGCTCAACATGGCCGGGACCTTCACCGACCTGCAGTCGGCGGTCATCGGTGCCGTAGCCGGCTACCTGTCGCTGTGGAGCGTGTACTGGGCCTTCAAGCTGGTCACCGGCAAGGAAGGCATGGGGCATGGCGACTTCAAGTTGCTGGCCGCCATAGGCGCATGGCTGGGCTGGGCCATCCTGCCGGTAGTGATCCTGCTTTCCTCCCTGGTGGGCTCCGTGGTCGGCATTGCGCTCATCATTTTCGCCCGCCATGGCCGGGAAGTACCCATCCCCTTTGGTCCCTACCTCGGTGCGGCAGGTATCATCGCCCTTTTCTGGGGAAGGCAACTGTCGGAAATGCTCTGGTCGAGGTTTACATAATGACGTACACCGTGGGGCTTACCGGAGGCATAGGCTCGGGCAAGAGCGCCGTGGCGGAACAATTCGCGCGCCTCGGGGTTGTCGTGGTCGATGCCGACGCAGTTGCCCTTGAGCTCACCATCCCGGGCGGGGCCGGCATGCCTGCCATTGCCCGCGAATTCGGACCCGAGTTCGTCACCCCCGAGGGAGCCCTTGACCGGGTGCGCATGCGCAAGCTGGCATTCAGCGAGCCGGATGCCAAGCGGCGGCTCGAAGCCATCCTCCACCCCATGATCCGGGACGAAACCGACCGGCGCATCAATGCGGCCACCGGCCCCTACGCCATCCTGATGGTGCCCTTGCTGTTCGAGAAGCCGGCACTCAGCGGTCCCTATCAGCGGGCGCTGGTGGTCGACTGTCCCGAGGAAGTGCAGATCGAGCGCGTCATGAAGCGCAGCGGCCTGACACCCGATGAGGTGCGCAGCATCATGGCGGCCCAGGCCAGCCGTGCCGAGCGGATGCAGCGGGCCACCGAGGTCATCGAAAATACCGGGACGCTGGAAGCCCTGCAGCAACGGGTGGCGGACCTGCACCAGCGCTACCTCGATGCGGCGCGCGCATGGAAGGACACGCATCAGAAGGCGCCGGCACCGGAGAATGTCGTCAAGCCTATCGCAAGGGGGCTAGCCAGCCCCCAGCCTGATGGGCGAGAATCCGCCAAGCCCACGGGAACAGGCCAAGCCTTGATCGTCTATGAGTATCCGCTGACCGAAAAGATCCGGACGCTGCTGCGCCTGGAAGATCTGTTCGAGCGGGCGGGTTACTTCCTCGAGCGCAGCGATCCGCAGGAGCACCACATGGTGCTGCTGACGCTGTTCGAGATCGTCGAAGTCGCGGGGCGTGCCGACCTGAAATCCGACCTGCTGCAGGAACTGGAGCGACAGAAGCAGGTGCTGGTGTCCTTTCGCAGCAATCCCGCTGTCGCCCAGGATGCGCTGTCAGCCGTGATATCGGAACTGGAACAGGCGCTGGGTGCCCTGTTCAACATGACCGGCAAGATCGGTCAGTACCTGCGGGAAAACGAGTGGCTGATGAGCATCAAGCAGCGCACTGGCATCCCCGGCGGCGGCTGCGAATTCGACCTGCCCTCCTACCACTACTGGCTGCACAAGGATGCCGCATCCCGTGCGGCCGACCTGCTGTCGTGGATAGAGCCGCTCTTTCCCCTGCGTGACGGCACGTCCATCGTGCTCAAGCTGCTGCGCGAGGGCGGCAAGCCCAGCCGCCAGATTGCCCAGCAGGGCACTTTCTCCCAGATGCTGGGCGGCCGTGTCTCGCAGATGGTGCGCATCCGCCTGCCGCGCGAGGCCCAGTTCATCCCCGAAACCAGCGCCAACAAATATGCGCTGAATGTCCGCTTCACGGTGTTCGGTCAGGAGTCGCGCCCGCGGCTGGCCGACAGCGATGTGGAGTTCGAGCTGACCTTCTGCAGCATGTAGCACTGCCGCGGGGCGATCAAGCTCGCCCCGCAAGACCGTCTGTGCTATTTCCGGCGTCCGCCGAAGGCCTGCGCCGGCAGCCAGCCGGTGCGTGAGGGCAGCGCCACACTCGCCTTTCCAGAGGCATTCTTCTCGCCGCGCTGGTCCAGGCACCAGATATCCAGGTGGACGAGGTACTTGCCATCGACCACTTCCTTGCCGGTCACCTTGGCGTGGCACCAGGTCACGTCACCCTCGAGGTTGAAGCGGCTCACCCTGACCATGAGGCGTTGCACAAAACCATCGTCACCCACCCAGTTGGTGAGCAGGTTGCCCAGCCAGGCGATGCGCTCGGGGCCGTAGTCGTAGGCTGCCGGTACGCCCACCTTGCGGGCATAGGCGCTGTCCCAGTGCACCCGCTCGGGCGGCTCGGGCACGCCCAGGTCATTCGGCACACCCAGCGCCGGATGGCGCTTGAGGTAGTCGTACCAGAAGCCATGCGCCTTGATGTACAGCCCGCCACGCGCCATCTCGTAACACACGGCATTGGTGGCCGAATACGGCCCCTTGATGATCGGGGGCAGCTCATCGCCGACCTGCACGTCCTCCCAGTATTGCCGCTCGCCGCCGCGGAACACTTCGCTGTCGTAGGCACGCACGACTTCGGCGATGTCATCCTCCGTGTAGGTCTTCAGCGTGAGATGGTTGTACTTGCCCTTTTCCTTGGACCGGCCACGCTCCACGCGCATGCCCCAGGACTCCCCTTCGCAGATCACTTCGTCATTCTGGTCGACGAACATCACGGTGGAAATCTGCTGGAACATGCGACGGGAGAAGCTGCTCTTCTTCTCGATCATGTCCTTGAAGATCACGCGCACCCTGATCTCGTCGTTCCTGAACACCGGCCGGTTCCAGCGCCAGTCGATGCCGGCGAAGAAGGAATGCACACCCGGCAGCCCGCCGCGATAGCCACTGCTCAGCTTGTCGAAGGCGGCGAGTATCGTGGGCGGCCCCATCAGTTCGCCCCAGGAGGTGGCCTTGGCGTAGTCCACGTCGGTCCACAGGCGGTTCCTGTCGCCCATGGCCTCTGCCCAGTGGCGTATCGCATCGCGATTTGCCTCGGTCAGATAGGGTGCCGGCCGTTTGCCAATCTCGGTGCCAATGAGGGCACGCAGCTTCTGCAGGCCCTCTTCGCTGATGTCGACATGTTTTTCTGTGTCTGCCATTTCCACTGCTCCTTTTTGCATGGTCCTTCTGCATGGGCCTGCCTGCTGCAGGACCATGACTGTTCCTGAAATTCAGTCTTCCACCACGTCCAGCCCGAGCTTCTCCGCCCTGGCCTTGCGGGCGTGGCGCATGTGGGCCGAAGCCCGCGCCCCGGCCTTCTCGCCATCGTGAGCGCTGATTGCCGTGACGATGCCGCTATGGTCGGCATGCGCCTTGCCAAGGCGCGCCGGACTGGCAAAAGTCGATCCGCTGAATCCGCGCTGCCAGTCGAGCAATTCCGTCCCTATGCGCTGGAGGAGCCGGTTGTGCGAACACTCGAACAAGGTGGCATGAAACTGCACGCTGAAATCGTGCTGACTGGTGAGATCCGTGGCATGGGCCATCTGCTCGTTCAGCCAGCGCAGCTGCGCCACCTCCGCCGGCGAGGCCAGCCTGGCCGCCAGTCTGGCCGCCAGGCCGTCCAGTTCTATCCGCACGGCGTAGAAATCCAGCACCTCGCGCTCGGACATGGAGCGCACCGTGAGGCCCTTTCGTGAAACACGCACCGCCAGCTGCTCGGCAGACAGTCGCATCAGTGCCTCGCGCACCGGCGTGCGGCTGACATTGAACTCGCGGGCGAGGTATTCCTCCCCGAGCTTGTCACCCGGCTTGAGTTCCCCGGAAATGATGGCCTGGCGCAGCGTGGCATGCACCGCATCAGCGGTCCCGAGGATGCGGGCGTTGTCCTCCCACAGCCGGTTGAGGGCCGACGATGCCTGCTGCTCGGTCTGCCAGCGCCGATAGGCACCCGCCTTCACATCGAGCTCGCGCAAGGCTGACGACAGGGTCACCCCACGCTTCACCCTGGAAGCCACCGCGCGAAACCGCGCAGTCGGCACCTTGGCAACGCTTTTCCTGCTGCGGCCGCTCAATGGCATGCTGCAGTCATTCCGATGCACCCATTCATGCGACTGCGACCCTGCCCTGCCCTGCGGCTCCCTCGGTCATGGTCATTGCGCCACCACGCCGCTGCGGCGTGCGACATCCGACCACCTCACCACCTCGGTCTTCAGCAATGCACTGAATTCCTCGGGCGTGCTGCCTACCGCGGTCACGCCGATCTTGGCCAGGCTGGCAAGGACATCGGGCATCCTCAGCGCCCGCGCCATCTCGCCCTGTATGCGCGAGACGATGCGTGGCGACGTTCCCCTCGGAGCAAGCGCGCCATGCCATGTCCCCGCCTCGTACCCGGGCAACCCGCCCTCCTCCACCGTCGGCACATCGGGGAGCGATGAATAGCGCGCCTTTGAAGTCACGCCTATGACGCGCACCTTGTTGGCCGAGATCAGCGGCAGTGTCTGGACCGGGCTGCCAAAGGTCATCGACACC
>CAIPGJ010000870.1 GCA_903864555.1 uncultured Pseudomonadota bacterium
AACTGAACGGCCAGTTGATCGAAATTCCACTCCATGCGCTTGTAGGGATACTCCCCTTTGAACTTGCGTCCGTCCTTCATGGTGATGACGGCGCCCGGCGAGAACATGCCGCGATCCTTCTCCTGCACCAGATCGACGTGATTCTTCATGAACGCCAGCACCTTACTGTCTTCCCTCAGCTTGTCGCCGGTCGGCCCGAAGGTGACCCCGCCCACCGCGGGATAGCCGCCGTTGACCGCGGCATGCGCGGCGTAGTAATGGGTGCTGCTTTCGCGCGGCTTGTTCCAGTCCGGCTCGCGTGGAAATTGCGGGCTGGGATACTCAGTTTCCAGCCAGTTCATGTGCACGGCGAGGTTCTCGATCTGGTCTGCGTCTATGCCATGCTGTTGCTTCATTTCCGAGACGAGGTCGATCACGGGTTGGTTGTAGCCCGAATTGGAATACATGCGAAACATCACGGTCAGCAGCTTCCACTCCCTGCCCAGGTCCTGCGTGATGTCGGCCGGGGAATACTGCTGCTTGCCGGTAAAGGAGTAACTCAGCTTGCCCTGGTTGTTGCCGGTGTAGGCCGTGTAAAAGCCGGCGTCACCCTCCAGACAGGTTTCGGCACCCTTGATGTGCCCTTCCCGGGCGATCAGCGCGGCAAACACGCCATTGCGCGCGGCCTGCGGTTCATGGATGCCATTGTCGCGAGTACCAACGCGCGATCCCTCATTGAGCCCGGAGGCCATGTTGGTCGCCAGCGCAATGGTGGCGGCCAGGCCATCTTCGTCCAGCCCCAGCAGCTTGCCGGAGGCCAGCGCCGCCCCCATGGTCGAGTAGATGGGACTGGGACGGAAGCCGCGCGCCGCCGTGCTGGGGATGAATTCATCGCAAAGGCGCAACTCGAATTCGTAGCCCACCGCCAAGGCGACGATCAGCTCCTTGCCGCCTCGTCCTTCCAGTTCGGCGTTGGCCAGGGCAGCAGCAATGATCACCGGCCCCGGATGGGTCAGCATGCGATAGGAATCAAACAGACCCGACAAATGGATGATTTCGCAATTGGCATAGGCCGCCCCCACACGGCTGACCTTGCCTGCATGCCAGAGCAGGCTGGCCCCGTCGGGCTTGCCCTCTTCCTTGAGCGTGAAGTGCACCGCATCGATGGCTTCCGGCTTTTCCGCCCCGAGCATGGCCCCCGCCAGCGCATGCAGCAGCAGCGCCTTGACCTTGTCGATCACCGGGCCAGGCAGATCTTCGTACTTCAGGTTGGCTGCCCATTGGGCAAATTGCCGACTGAGAGATTTGCTCATGAGTGAACCTGTCCTCCTTGAGATTTGAAGCATTTCAAAATCAGCCTGGCTCACCGGGCAAGCTCGGCAAGTCCAGCTTTCCGGAAGGTCTTGCGAGCGCGTCCAGGCGCGATGCCATCTTCAGGCGTTCCTGATATCGACATCAATCGATCCGCAACCCGAGGCCTGGCGTGCCTCATTCGAGGCTTTCTCAGGCAGCGATGGCACGGGCCCCTTCGCGGGAAGGTCGACTGTACATGAACCCGGTGAAGCACGCCCATGGGTCGACCGTCAAGCGATAGGCCAAACCTGGCTGCAATGGTCCGCTCGCCCTGCCGTACGAATCGGCAGGATCCTGACTTTGCCTCGATGCGACGAAGGTCCCCTGCGGGCAGGGAAATGGCGGCGCCTGCTCAGATCATCACCCACCGGCATGTGGCATTGATAGAATTCGACGCGTTGCGAAGGCAGCTGATCAACTTTTTTCCGGGAACATATGAAGTACGCAGTCAGAAGGGCTTCGGCAGGGCGTGGGCTGTTTGCCACGGTGGGTTTCAAGCGGAGCGAGGAAATCATCGAGTATGTCGGCGAAGAGGTGGCTTTCGATTCGGCCCCGAACTCGAAGTACCTCATCGAGGTTGACGAGCACACCGTTATTGACGGAAGTGGTTACGCCAACAAGGCGCGCTACCTGAATCACTCCTGCAAACCGAATGCGGAAGCATGCATAGTCGGTCGCAAGGTCTTCATCTACGCCAAGAAGCGGATCGTGCCCCAGGAAGAGATCACGATCGATTACGGCAAGGACTACTGGGACGAGCACATCGCCCCCAATGGCTGCCGGTGTGCCCCCTGTGCGAAAGTCGGCTCAAGGCCCCAGGCACAGCTCACGTGAGCATGGACATGTTCGGCCAGCCAGGGCACCGGGAGTAAGGCAGGCTCA
>CAIPGJ010000871.1 GCA_903864555.1 uncultured Pseudomonadota bacterium
CAGGAGCGCAACCTATGCACAATCCATAGTCCTTTATTAAAAGGTCTTCGAACCGTTACACTCTCAATTACATTGGTATAGAAAGCTCGGGCTGGTCAATTCATGGCGAATATGTGCCGTTGCGTGCCGAAGTGGTCATGCTCGACAACTTCTCGGGTCATGCCGACTCGAATGAACTCATCACCTGGCTGCGGGCCTGTGGCAAGGCGCCGCGCAATATCTTCATCACCCATGGCGAGCCCATCGCCGCTGATGCCCTGCGTCATCGCATCGAGGAAGAACTGAACTGGTCTTGTCAGGTGCCGGACTATCTGGAGCGGGTGACGCTGGCGTGAGTCAGGGCAGCGGCCGTACGGCCGCAGTCCTTACTTGTGAAAACCAGGGATGGCGATGCGATCAAGCCGGTAAAACCGCTTTGCCGTGCCGTGCAGCAGGTCGGCTTTCTCGGTGTCACTGTAGCGTGCCGCAATCTTCTTGAAGCTGTTCCACAGCGGCACATAGGCACAGGCAATCTTGTCCACTGGAAAATTGCTCTCGAACATGCATCGGGCCGGCGTGAAGGCCTCGATGGCTGTTTCGAAGAAATGTCCGACCGCACCCACCAGGTCATCGGAACTCGGCGGCAGTGGACGGGCCTCCCAGTTGAAGCCGAACATGGGCATGACGGTGCCGCCCAGCTTGATATGCATGTTTGGCAACGCCGCCAGCGCCTGGATGGACTTCTTCCAGGCGGCAAAGACCTCCTCCCGCCGGCCTGCCCAGCGCCCCTGACCCAGCGGGGCGCCGATATGGTCCAGAACGATTTTCGTGTCGGGGAAGGCGCGTGCCAGGTCGGTCAGTTCGGGCAATTGATCGTGAAACAGCCAGGCATCGAACGTCAGGTCATGTCGCGCCAGTCTTGCAAATCCTTTGCGGAACGCGGGATCCAGATATAGATGCTGTTGGCCCATCACTCGGTTTTGCTGGATGTCCGGGTCATCCGACCATGACGCACCCTGCCGGATGCCGCGAAACCGCGGGCTGGCGGACTTGTGAGCTTCCAGCGCCTCGTCCACCTGCTCTGCGAGCCTGAAATCAACGTGGCCGACGATGCCTGCACACAGTTTTGCATCTTGGGGGTTACCGCGCAGCACCAAGTGTCCCTGCAGCATCTCGCGCCATTCGAAAGGGTTTTGAAACCGATTCGGGCGTTTGGCCATCAAGCGGTAGAGCCAGTGGTCGGTGACCTTGTCCTTGCCCCCATCCGAGCGGCGCTGGTAGATCACCAACGGGAGGGACGCCATGGTCTCGGCCAGGATGCGCACACACGCATAGACCGCAGCCAGTCGGAGCGCGCTGTCAGGGGAAACCCGCATCCCGCTACCCGTGCGCGCTGCGACCGGCTCAAAATAGAAGTCGCCCCACGGGCTGCGGTCATCGGCGGATGCGCTGGGCCCACCGGATCCACGGAAGCGATCAAAGAAGCTAAATAATCCCATCAGGTCAGAGCAGCATCAGTTCGTAATCGGATCCGAGCACCACCGCATCTCCCGGTTTGATCGCGCGCGAGAGCGCCATGATCAGTGCCACGACACCGTCGATCTTGTTTTCTGCTCTCTCCTTGCGGGGGTAAATGTTGTCCTTTGCGTCCAGGTGCGCCACCACGTTGCTTACCATCCACGCCATGACCGGGTCATTGTCGTGAACCAATTTCTTTTGCAGCACCAGCGCTTCGAGGGTTTTCATGGGCTCGGAGAAGTTCAGCACCGTGGCGCGCACTTCAATCATCGGCAATCCCTCACTTAGCATGCGGGTGGACAGTTGCGTCGCCTGAAATGGATCGAACGCGACCGCCTGCACCTCAAAGCGCGTGGATAGATCGTTCAGGTCGGCCTCAATCCAACTAAAGTCGATCACATTGCCCGGGGTCACCGTCAGGCGCCCGGCGTGCATCCAGCCGGCGTACTGGCTGTTGCCGGCCGCGTTGACCGTATCCTCGGGCAGGTAATACTTGGTGAACACGGCATACGCGTCCGCAATCTCGGGGTGCGCAAACACGATCGACAGGGCTGCAAGGTCGGTCTTGCTCGCCAGGTCCAGCCCGATCCAGCAGGGCTCGCCCACAAACGATTCGAGGTCCAGGTCCGGGTCGCCACACGCATCCCAGGCGCGCATGTCCATCCAGGCGGTGTCCGCGTTGACCCACTCGTTCAAGTGCTTGGTCTTGAAGTTGTTCATGGCGCTGGGTAACTGCATGGCTTTGGCCTGCAGCGATCCCAGCACCTCCGGTCGCACCGACACCCCCCA
>CAIPGJ010000872.1 GCA_903864555.1 uncultured Pseudomonadota bacterium
CCCACGCTGAACTAGGGAAACACTAATCAAGTCTCGAATCGAGGATCACCGCTCAAATGTTTCCTCTGAAGTGGGGATAGACAAGGGGGCGTAGTCCACTTGTTCAGTGCTTCCCCAGGTCTCGCCGGTCCGGCAATGTCCCGTTTTGCCGGGGCGAAGGGCCAAAGGCCCGTCACTGTATCCCGGGTTTTATTGCACAATCCCGCCTCGGCAGCGGGCCACCGCAAAGCTGCACGCTTGCATGCTGCCGAACAGACCAATACAAACCGGAGAAAGACCCAATGAAGAAGATCGCATGGCTATTTTGCGCAGCGGCGGTGGCTGCCCTGCAGGCCACGGCCGCCCTGGCGCAGAACTACCCGACGCGCGCCATTCGCATGGTGGTGCCATTTCCGCCCGGCGGACCCAATGACATCCTGGCGCGTCTGCTGGCGCAAAAGACCAGCGAGCAGGTCGGCCAGCCGGTGGTGTTGGACAACCGCGGCGGCGCCGGTGGCGTGATTGGCACCGATGCCGTGGCGAAAGCCGCCGCCGATGGCTACACCCTGCTGTTCTCGGGCACGGCATCACTGTCCATCAACCCCAGCCTGTACGCCAAGCTGCCTTATGACCCGCTGACCGATTTCGCGCCCATCACCCTGGTGGGTACAGCGCCCAGCATATTCATCCTGCATCCTTCCGTGCCGGTGAAATCCATCAAGGAACTGATCGATTACACCAGGGCCAATCCGGGCAAGCTCAACTTCGCCTCCGCCGGCATTGGCACGCCTCCGCACCTGGGTGGCGAGTTGTTCAACACCATGGCCGGGGTGAACATGGTGCATGTGCCCTACAAGGGCGGCGGGCCGGCCACGGCGGATCTGCTGGCCGGACAGGTGCAGCTGTACATCTCCGGCATCTCGACCGCCATCCCGCTGGTGAAGGAAGGCAAGGTGCGCGGCATCGCGGTCACCAGTTCCAAGCGTACTTCCTTGCTGCCGGACACGCCGACCGTGGCTGAATCGGGCCTGCCCGGCTTCGAAGTCGGAAACTGGTATGCCATCGTCGCGCCTGCGGGCACGCCGCGCCCGATCGTCAACCGGCTGAATGCCGAGCTGAACAAGGCCATTGCCCTGGCTGACGTGCGCAAGCGCTTCTTCGAGCTGGCGGTCGAGCCCATGGGCAGCACCCCCGAGGAGCTGGCGGCCTACAACAAGAGTGAAATCACCAAGTGGGCGCGCGCCATCAAGGCGGCAGGCATGAAGCCGGAGTAATTGCGGCAAGCCCTATCCTCAACGAAGGGCGAGTGAAAGGAAGGCCGGCATCGGTGTGCCGGCTTTTTTGATTGCCGGTTCAATGTGATCAATACTGTATGCCAATCCATTACAGCATTGGATTAATAGACTGATTGTGATCAGTCAAAATGACAGGTATTTAAGCCCGCCACCGTTGCGCTCGTATCGGTCGCAGGCGCCTTTCGGCTGTCGGGTGGTCTCCTGCAGCGCAGGGCCTTTCTGGTAGGCTGTACAGGTCGCTTGGACATCAAGCTTACTTGCAATGCGTCGCAACCCGTCGCAACCCGTCGTAATACGCCGGCAACACTTCAATGACGCAGCAAGTCACCGGAATGCCTGTGCCTTCAGCGCATTGTCATTGTTGCCAGTCCCGTTAAGGAATCATCATCGTCATGATCCCCACGCAATCTCTTTTGTTCGGCCATCTATCCGGCTGTCTGCAGCGCCGGCCCTGGCATGCCGGCCGCCACGTCGCGCTCCTGGTGGCGGCCTGCCTGGTGTCGGCCGATGCCCTGGCCGCCGGCAGTGAAAGCAACGCCCGGCTGTTCGGCGTGCTGGCCATCCTCATCGTGCTGGCCAAGCTGGGCAGCCTGGTGGAGCGTTTCCGCCAGCCCGCGGTGCTGGGTGAAATCCTGATCGGCGTGCTGGTGGGCAATCTGGCGCTGGCCGGCTTCGATTTCTTCGAGTCATCCAAGCAGGACGCCATCCTGCAGTTCCTCGCCGAACTGGGTGTCGTGGTGCTGCTGTTCCAGATCGGCCTGGAGTCCAGTGTGTCCTCGATGATGAAGGTGGGCATGCGCGCGCTGGCGGTGGCCATGGTCGGCGTGGTGGTGCCGTTCGCCCTGGGCACCATGGTCGTCGGGCCCTGGCTGTTTCCGCAGGCCGATTTCAATGCCCATCTGTTCTTCGGCGCCACGCTCACGGCTACCAGCGTCGGCATCACGGCGCGGGTGTTTCAGGACATGGGTGCGTTGCAGTCTCGCGAATCGCAGATCGTGCTGGGTGCCGCCGTCATCGATGACGTGATCGGGCTGGTGATACTGGCGGTGGTGTCAGGCATCGTCCGCTCGGGCAGCATCAGCGCCATGGAGGTGCTTTTCATATCCGGCAAGGCCATCGGCTTTCTGGTGACCGCACTGATCGCCGGACAGTACCTGGCGCGCCTGTTCACCGGCCTGTTCCGCCACATCAGCACCTCGGTCGGCTCGCAACTGGTACTGGCGCTGGCAGCCTGCCTGATGTTTGCCTACATCGCGTCCCTGCTGGGACTGGCGCCCATCGTCGGCGCCTTCGCCGCCGGCCTGGTCCTCGATGCCGTGCATTTCCGGCACTTTGACGCACCGGGCATCGTCCACGAGGTGAGCGAGTCGCTGGCCGACTCCAGCACCGATGTGCGCCGGCGGGTCATGGCCGTGCTCAACCGCCATGCCGAGCACACCCTGGAGCAACTGGTGGCGCCGCTCGGTTACATCCTGGTGCCCTTGTTCTTTGTCTACACCGGCATGCAGGTCAATCTGGCCGTGCTCGCAGACAGCCATGTGCTGGTGACCGCCTTGCTGGTGACGCTGCTGGCATTCGGCGGCAAGCTGGTGTCGGGCATCGTCGCCGGCCCGGTCAACAAGTGGATCGTCGGCTGGGGCATGGCCCCGCGAGGCGAGGTGGGGCTGATCTTTGCCGTGGTGGGCAAGCAGCTGGGTGTGGTCGACGACCAGGAGTTTGCCGTGTTCGTGATCATGGTGATGCTGACCACATTGCTTACGCCGCCGCTGTTGTCGTGGCTGATCCGGCGCCAGGGCGGGCTTGCCCAGCCCTCTGCCTGAGAGCGCCTCTGCATAGGGATGTCGTGGTGGCGATGTTTCCCTGCGTTTTTCAGGCCTTCCTTGACCGCCAGTGGTACCGTATTCATCTGAAATATCAACCCTTGTTGCATTGACCCATGAAGATACTGATCACCCGCACCATTGCCGACGAACTCCTGGCCGAACTGCGCACGACCTATGAGGTCGATGACAGCCAGCGGCAGGACGGCCCTCACCCAGAGACGGAATTGCGACGGCGAATTGCCGACTGCGATGCGGTGATGCTCTTCGGTGATCGCTTCGATGCGGACACCGTGGCCGCCGCCGGCCGGCTGAAGGCGGTATGCAACATCTCTGTCGGCTTCAACAATGTCGACGTCGCCGCCTGCAGCGCGCGTGGCATCCTGGTCACCAATGCACCCGAGGTCCTCGATGACACCACGGCGGACATGACCTGGGCGCTGATGCTGGGCACGGCGAGGCGCATTGCCGAGTCCGATCGCTGGCTGCGTGCCGGCCATTGGCAGGGCATGAAGTTCATCGACCGCTTCGGGCAGGACGTTCACCACGCCACCCTGGGCATCATCGGCATGGGCAGGATAGGAC
>CAIPGJ010000873.1 GCA_903864555.1 uncultured Pseudomonadota bacterium
GGCATGCTGGCCACATCGGGACAGGCTGCTGCTGCCGAATGGAGCGACACCTCCATCAGCTTCAGGGCCGGCAACAAGTACCACGAGCCCTTCAACCGCCAGGACATCGGCAAGACGATCATCGGCTTCACCCACGTCAGCGGCTACAAGTATGGATCCAACTTCGTGAATGCCGACTTCCTGATGTCCGACGGCAAGGATCCCAGCACCGTGGGTGGTGCCGGCGCACAGGAGGTGTACCTGGTGTATCGTCATACCCTGGACCTGGGCAAAATTACCGGCAAGAAACTCGACTTTGGTTTTGTCAAGAACGTCGGCGTGACTTTCGGCTTCGATGCCAATGCCAAGAATGACTTTGGCTACGGCTCCAAAAAGCGCATGCTGGTGGCCGGCCCGACCCTGATGCTGGATGTGCCCGGCTTCATGAATGTCAGCCTGCTGGTACTGGACGAGAGCAATGCACCGGTGGGCGTGCAGTCTCGCTACAAGTATAAATCCCATCCGATGCTGACAGCAGCCTGGGGCATTCCGATCGGCAGCTCGCCGTTCTCCTATGAGGGGTTCGTCAACTTAATCGCCAACAAGGGAAAAAACGAGTTCGGTGGCCAGACCAAGGCGGAAACCAACTTCGACAGCCAGATCATGCTCGATGTGGGCAAGGTCATGGGCGGGCCGGAGCGGACCTTCAAGGTCGGTTTGCAGTACCAGTACTGGAAGAACAAGTTCGGCAATGATGCTTCCGGTGCAGCAGGTCCGGGCGCCACGGCCAAGACCCCGATGATCAGGGCCGAATACCACTTCTAGGCAGGACCAGCAGGACGCTGCCATCGCAAGGGCGGTGGCAGTGCTTATTCATTAGTACAATCGGGCGACCGGGGCGAGCGCAAGCCTGGCCGGTCAGGCAACTGGGGCCGGCTTGATGCAGACAAGCAAGGCCTCGTGCCCAGCGTCACAGTGAAAGCGAAGCAGCATGCACCCTTCATGCGGTCATTCCAAACCATACCTTCCGGCATGACGGCTCATCGCCTGTCCGAACGCGGGTTGCCGGTGGTGACGGCTCCGGGTGCCACGCCATGAGCGGCCCGCGCATTGCGGTGGTGCTGTTCGGGCCTCAGGGTCGCGGCAGCTTCAATGAATCCGGCTGGGCCGGGGTGCAGCGGGCGCGTGAGACCGGTCTGCCGGTTGATGCGCATTGGGTCGAACCGCTGGATGCTGAAGCGCGGGCCGCGGAATTGCGGCGCATCTGCGAGCAGGGCCTTGACCTGCTGGTAGCCCACGGCGGGCAGGGCGACGCGCCGGTATCCATGGTGAGCGCGGATTTTCTGGACACCCGTTTTGCCATCACCCAGGGCGGCTTCGTTTCCGCCAATACCGCTGCCTATGAAGTGCTGCAGGAGCAGTCGGCTTTTCTGGCCGGGGTGTTTGCCGGCCTGGCTTCACGCACCGGTGTCGTCGGCCATCTGTCCGGGGAGAAGGTGAGGCCGGGCCTGAAAGGGCGGGCGGCTTTCGCCGATGGCGTCAAAGCCAGTGGGCGCGAGTGCCGCTTCGTCACCATCTTCTGCGGGCAACAGCATGATCCGGAACTGGCCTATCGGGCGGGATGCGCCCTGCATGGTGAAGGCGTGGACATCGTGTTTGCCATGATCGATGGCGGGCGCGACGGTCTGTCACGTGCCTGTCGCGAACTGTCCATGCGCCAGATCGGCAATGTTGTCGACTGGGTGGCGCGCGATCCGGCGGTGTTCATCGCTTCCGCCCTGGCCGATTCCGGACGGTGCATCAGCGATGCCATTGCGGATTTCACGCAGCAGCGCTTAAGGCCGGGCACCAGGAGCGTGCGCGGACTGTCGTCACCGGACCATGTGCGCCTGGTCATTCATGAGGACAGCGCCATGGCGCATGCCTCGGTGCTGTCGGCATGGAAAGCGAGGCTGCTGTCAGGCGAGTATGAACCGTCGCTTGCCTTCGATGGGCCGGAACTGGCCTGGTCCTGAGTCATTGATTGGCCGACTGGCTGCCGGTACTGCCCGCTGACATCCGGGCTTTATCCCTTGCTGCGCAGGCTGGCCCATTCGTGCGGCAGCCTGACCTTCTTCGCCGTCGGATAACCCAGCACCCCCTGGTGGGCGAACAGGTAGACGCTGTTGCGTCCCAGGTCGCCGGTCACCATGACCAGATAGTCCTCGGCATCCCAGACGATGGGTACCTTGCGCTGTGGGTCATCGGACTGGTAGTACACCGGCGGCAGCCGGCCCAGGCGCACGCCTTCGCGCAGGTTCCAGGGCGTCTTGTAGGTCCAGTCGCGTAGCCGTCGCTCAACTTCCTCGGCGGAGAAGCGTGCCTGTTGGTACAGCGCACGCTTGAAATCCTGCTTCGACCAGCCAGCCGCCGCTATCGTCTCGGCAATCACTGGTGACAGCAGCACCAGCGGGCGCAGGCTGCCGCCATTCTGGCTGGCGGTGAAGCACACATGCCAGGAGTGCTGCTGCAGCATGGCATCGGCGAGATAGGGCATGAGCTGTTCTGGCGTGCTGCCCGAAACAGAGCCGATCAGGTTGCCGCCGGTGTAGCGGGCGATGCTGACGACGTTGTCACCGGCTTCGAAGCCCATGTCCACGCTGTGCGGCTGCCAGCCGATCTGCCTGACCAGATCCTCGTTCTCCGCC
>CAIPGJ010000874.1 GCA_903864555.1 uncultured Pseudomonadota bacterium
CGCTGGCAGCGCCGGTGGCCGTAACGCCTCTGGCTGCACCTGCAGAACCCGCGCAGGCGAGGTCTGACAAGTCCGATAAAGCCGAAGCGACGCCGTCAGCCAGATCCGCAGTGGGGCCGTTCACGGCAGACAAGCCCGAGGCTCCAAGGTCCGAACCGGCTGCACTAAAGCCCAGGCCCGAAGCTGCGCTAGCGCCGTTTGCCAAAAGCGAGAAACCCGCAGCAGCGCCAGCGGCAAAGGAAGTGAAGCCCGAGCCGACCAAGGCGGAAGCCCCTAAAGCTGACGGGGCCAAAGCTGAGGCGTCCAAAGCGGAATTGGCCAAGGCGGAAGTGCCAAAAGCTGAAGCACCGAAGTCGGAGGCTGTCTATGCCGTGCCGCTTGGCCTGTTCAGCAAGCCCGACAACATCAAGCAGGTGCGCGGCAAGGCATCGGCCGCAGGGATCAAGACCTACACCGAAGCCCTTGCAGGTTCGGATCGCATACGGGTGCGTGCTGGGCCCTTCGCCACGCGCGATGCCGCGGAGAAGGCGCGCGAGAAGCTCAAGGCTGCCGGCCTTGATGTCGGTGCCGTGGCTGCCCGATGAGCCGTGGTGTCCGCGCAGGTCGCGCATGACGGGCTTTGATTACGTGGTTCTGGGGGTGCTCGGGCTATCCTTGCTGTGGGCCTTGTTGCGCGGCTTCGTGCGCGAACTGGTGTCCATGGCGGGGTGGATTGCAGCCTGCGTGCTGGCCGTGATGTTTACCAAGGAGGTGGCGCTGCGCATGCCGGAAAGCCTGGGGCCCTTGCTGTCCAATGTGCTGGCCTTCCTGGCCATCTTCATCGGCACCTGGGTCTTGTCGGGCCTGATCGGCCTGCTGCTGGCAAAACTGGTGAAGGCGGCAGGGCTGGGGTGGACCGACCGCATGCTGGGCGCGTTGCTGGGGCTGGTGCGTGGCCTGATCATCGTGCTGGTGGCGGTGATGCTGGCTGGCCTGACCCCGCTGCCGCGGGAACCCTTCTGGCGCAACGCAGTGCTGTCGGCGCCGCTGGAAACTGCGGTGACGGCCCTCAAGCCCTGGTTGCCGGAAGGTCTGGCACAGCGCGTACGTTATCGCTAGTGTCCCGAATCGTAAGTTCGTTGAATGCTGATTGGGCATGAACAAAGTCGCCCTGCATCGGAAAAGTGTCGAAATCGGTGCCCGACAAGGCGCAAAGCGTAGCAAGCCTGGTTGGCTTGCGAGCATTGGCAACGCCGTATGGCGCCGATGCTCGGCACTTTTATTCAGCGAATTTGCGATTCGGGACACTAGGGAAGCAGTGATCAAATCCCGAGCATGAAAATGATCGAGAAAAGCACCCCTACGGAATGGGGGATTTTCAAGGGGGCGTGCCTCTGGATCCGTATTTCGCAAGCAGTGGTGCGTGGTACGGCAAACCGACAAGAAGCAGTGACACCGACTGACCCTCACTTCGGCAAGACAACAGAGGCTTAACTCATGTGCGGCATTATCGGAATGGTGGCAAAGACGCCGGTCAACCAGGCTTTGTATGACGGCCTGCTGCTGCTGCAACATCGCGGCCAGGATGCTGCAGGCATTGTCACCACGGCGCATCAGGCCTTTCACATGCACAAGGGGCCGGGGCTGGTGCGGGACGTGTTCCGCACGCGCAACATGCGCTCGCTGCCGGGCGACATGGGCATCGCCCACTGCCGTTATCCGACCGCGGGTTCCGCCTCCAATGCCGATGAAGCGCAGCCCTTCTATGTGAACTCGCCCTTCGGGCTGGTGCTGGCCCACAACGGCAATCTCACCAATTCCGACGTGCTCAAGCGCGAGATGTTCATGCAGGACCTGCGCCACATCAACACCAACTCCGATTCGGAGGTGTTGCTCAACGTGCTGGCGCATGAACTGGAACTTTCCGCCAAAGGCACGCGCCTCGATCCTGAGAAGATTTTCAACGCAGTCACCAACGTGCACCGCCGCTGCAAGGGCGCCTACGCCGTGGTGGCCATGATCGCCGGTTACGGGCTGCTGGCCTTTCGTGACCCGTACGGCATCCGGCCGCTGGTGTATGGGCGTGCCGAAACCCCGCAGGGCCCCGAATACCTGGTGGCATCCGAAAGCGTGGTGCTGGCTGGTTTCGGTTTCGACCTGGTGCGCGATGTTGCCCCCGGCGAGGCCATTTTCATCGAAGACAAGGGTGGCTTGCATACGCGGCAGTGCGCAGAGAATCCGGTATTGGCGCCGTGCATTTTCGAATACGTCTACCTTGCCCGGCCGGACTCGCTGATGGACGGCGCTTCTGTCTACG
>CAIPGJ010000875.1 GCA_903864555.1 uncultured Pseudomonadota bacterium
GCCTGCCGCTGAAGGAACTGGAGGAGACCGGCATGCCGGCCTGGATGCAGCGCTACGGCCTGCAGCCGCCCTACCAGGACCCGTGGCCGGTCACCGCCAAGCCGGAGAACATCGCCATCGTGGTTGCCGGTGGTTTCCATCCCACACACAACCTGTGGATGCAGACCTCGATCGCGCCACAAATGACCCACTGCGAGATCCGCCTGCCCAGGTGCTGGGATGAGCTGGTGACGCAAGGGGAGCAGGATCTGGGGTATGGGGCAGATTGAATTCGGGTGCTTGATCAGGAAGCACTGCATCAGCTTCCATTTTGAGGAAAAGCAGATAGTCCTTCCTTGGCCGTTTGCGCCACCAGGCTTCAGGGGATAGGGAGTCCTGGAGTACGTGGCCTTGCCACAGAGCCAGCCATATCCGGACTTTGTGCCCGGTGGTACACCCAGGCCCGTCGGTTTGAAATTCTCACGTCATCAACAGGACCAGGTACTGGTGGGGAGAGTCAGGATGTCTCGGCAGGAGTCGGGCAAGAAAACCATGCAAGGCGTCTTCGCCCCGGGGCCCAGTCACGAGGTTTCTCGGTGATCAGATTATGGAAAGCTGTGCGGCCCTGGATTGCAGTTGTTCTTGTCACCTTCCTCCTGGCCGAGCTCATGGTCCGGGGGTTCCATCATTTTTACCCGGGTTTGATCTTCAAAGACCGGTCCTATAACCAGTATCGGGGGCGCCCCGGGGGGATCGACTACGATTTTCGGCTGAATTCGCTGGGCTTCAAGGATCTTGAATTCAACAGGGTGAAGCCCAGGGGCATTCACCGGATCGTTGCATTGGGGGATTCCTTTGCCTTCGGTGTGGTGCCCTACCGCAATCATTACCTTACGCTTCTGGAAGAGTCGCTGGGTGCCGCGGCATCAGTGGAGGTCTACAACATGGGCATAAGCGGCATCGGACCTGTCCAATACCTTTCACTGCTGGAAAACGAGGGCTTTCACTTCCGTCCCGACACGGTGCTGCTGTCCTTCTTCGTCGGCAATGACTTCACCGACACCATTGCGCCAGAAGAACATCTGATCGAGTATTCAGGCGTGTTGACCTTTGTTGATTACCTGATCAAGCTGTCGACCAGTTTTGAAGGACGGGCGATGGCGGGGAACATGCAGTATGAGGATGCGGCGCCCACGTTTACGGACAAGGTATTCCTGGAGATAGAAACCCGTCGCGCAGCCATCTACCGGACCGGCGAGGTGGACAGGCAGATCTTCGATCGTGCCGTCAGGCAACTGCTGGAAATACGTGATCGGTGCGCGCGTCGCGGTGTCGCATTGAAGGTGGTCATCATTCCTGATGAGCTGCAGGTCGACCCAGCCCTCCAGCGCAAGGTTCTCCGCGCATTGAGGGGCAGTCCGGGTGATTATGACTTCCGTCTGCCAAACCGCCACCTGGCCGGGAAGCTGGCTGAACACGGAATTGATCACCTGGACCTTACTGAAGCGTTTGCCGATGCCACCCGCAAGGACAGGCTGTACAAGCCGAATGATACGCACTGGAATGTCGCCGGCAATGCACTTGCTTCGGAGCGAATCGCCCAATGGCTGCGGCAGGCCCCGGGTCGCTGATGCGCAGACAGACTCTTGTTTTTCTGGAAAATGCAGGTGACGCGGCAAAAGACCGGATCGATGTGCCTCCTGAATGGATCCTGGACGCTGTCCATGACAGACACTGATTTGATTGACACCCCTGCAGGCAGAAAGTAACCCATGGATTTCGACCTCATCATCATCGGCGCCGGCGCGGCTGGCATGATGTGCGCGGCCACCGCGGGCCAGCGTGGCCGGCGGGTGCTGCTGGTGGACCATGCCGCGCGCCTGGGCGAGAAGATCCGTATCTCCGGCGGCGGGCGTTGCAATTTCACCAACCTTGATTGCCGGTCCGAGGCCTTCCTGTCGCGCAATCCGCATTTCTGCCGCTCGGCGCTGTCACGGTACACCCAGCGTGACTTCATCGAACTGGTGGACCGTCACGGCATCGCATGGCATGAGAAGACGCTGGGCCAGTTGTTCTGCGACGACAGTGCCGAGCAGATCATCGCCATGCTGAAGAAGGAGTGCGATTCGGGAGCGGTGCAGTGGGCGATGCCGGCGAGTGTGGCTTCCGTGGAGATGGCGGAGCAGGGCTACCAGGTGAAGACGTCGGCGGGCGCTTTTACCACGGCATCGCTGGTGATCGCCACCGGCGGCCTGTCGATCCCGAAGATAGGCGCCACGCCCTTCGGTTATCGCATCGCCGAGCAGTTCGGTCTGCCTATGGTGGCGCCGAAGCCGGCGCTGGTGCCGCTGGCGGCCAGCCCGGAGTGGCTGGCGCAGTTCGGTGAACTCTCGGGATCGGCATTCGAC
>CAIPGJ010000876.1 GCA_903864555.1 uncultured Pseudomonadota bacterium
CAAGCGCGACGGACGCGGTGCGGGGACCAAAATGCCGATTGCCGGAACCGAAAACGAACTGGGCTTTACTCGCTACGAGATCAAGCACAGTGCCAAAATCAAGATGTTCGAAAAATGACTGCTAACAGCCTTGAACACGTTTGTCTCTGGGCTGCCCTCGTCGGTTATGCCTTGGCAGCCGCTATCGCCATGTATGGTCTGGTCTTCCGCAAAGCTCCGGAACGTACCCTGCTCGGTTTGATGGCGCTGGCTTGGGCTCTGCACACGCTGGCCATCGGCTACCGCTGGGATCGTCTGGGGCATATTCCATTCATCGGCATGTTTGAAATCCTCTCGGCCAACATCTGGGGCCTGATGGCTGCGGTGGTGGTTGCCTATTGGCGTTTGCCGCGCTTACGTCCCATCGTCTCCATCCTGCTTCCTGTGGTGATGATGCTGATGGGCTGGATGCTGCTGCTGCCGGCAAAGGACTCCACCCTTCCCTATACCTTCCACAATATCTGGCTTTACATTCATGTCGCCTTCATCAAGCTGTTCCTCGGGGCCGCATTCGTCGCACTCGGCATCTCTACTGTGATACTGATGCGCAGGTTCAATCTCGCCACCGACCGGTTTTCGCGCCTTCCGCCCAACAATCTCATCGATGGCACTGCCTATCGCTGCATGGCTTTGGCACTGATTTTCGACACGCTGGGCATCGTGGCTGGCTCCATCTGGGCACAGGACGCCTGGGGGCGCTACTGGCAGTGGGACGCCCTGGAAGTCTGGTCGCTGGTAACCTGGCTATCCATCGGGCTGGGCTTGCATGTGCGAGCATCCTTCCGCCCCTCCCCGGAAACCAACTCCCTGCTTGTCATTGCGACCTTCATCATCGCGTTTCTGACCTTTTTCGGCATTCCCTTCGTTTCAGACGCCTTCCACAAGGGAACCTTCTGACGCCAATGAAGGATGTCCGGCCCATCCTGCGGCACTGGGGCCCACGTCTCCTATGGCTTGTCGTGCTTGCCTGGATTGCCGTCGGATCGTATTCGTTCTGGGGTCGCCATGAGCGCGTACTGATGGGTCTGTCTCCGGGCATCACGGCTTTCACGCCCAGCTACGGGTCCGCCATGCTGCTGCGGGATCTGCCACCCGAAAAGCTGTATGAACGCGCACCGATGCACGAATACACGCGCCGGGCAGTAGTCGAAATGTACCCGGCGGTGGTGCGCAACTGGCTGGCGGAAGTCCGGTACCCGCCATTCCTGTATCCCCCCCACTCCCTTCCACTCGTGCAACCCCTCATCATGGTGCCCTATTGGTGGGCGCAGGTTTTATGGTGTCTTATCACGGCAGTCCCCTATCTGGCATTGATGCGCATGATTCTGCCTGCCCGGATGGCCTGGCCGCTGGCTCTGGCAACACCACCGGTTTTCTACAATGCTTTCCAGGGACAGACAGGATTCCTGACGGCAGGCCTGATCGGGTTGGGGCTAGCCCTGCTGGGCAAACGCCCGGTCATTGCCGGTATGTTCATCGCTTTGGCAAGCTTCAAGCCGCATTTTGGCCTGCTGATCCC
>CAIPGJ010000877.1 GCA_903864555.1 uncultured Pseudomonadota bacterium
CAGGATCAGCAACTGCAGCAGGATCAGCGGATCACGTTCCAGTCGCTGGAAGAAGGAGGTGGACACGCGCTGGCGCAAGGGCAGCGCCCAAAGCAGCAGGCTGCCGACGCGGCGCTCACGCCGGCGCACGCGGATGAAGTACAAGAGCAGCAACGGCCCGGCCAGGGCGAACAGGGAGAGGGCAAGGGGATCGAGGAAATTCATGCGTGTGTCGGCCTGTTTCCGCCTTAATCCAGCAACTGGCCGCGCAAGGGACCCATGACGAACTGCTCCACCGGCATGGCCGTGCCAGCCTGCAGGTAGTGGATGCCCTGCGCCTTGCAGAAGGACTCGGCATTGCCGAGGAAGCGCGCCAGGTTGTCGGCGTAGGCGCGCCGTGTCTCGGCATCCACGCGCATCTGGCGGAACTCGCCGGTCTCCTCGTCAACCAGCCGAAAGTCGCCTTCCATGGGCGGCAGCAGTTCATCGGCGCTGAGCAGATGCACCACATGCACTTCCTGCCCGCGCTCGAGCAGACTGCGCAGGCCAGCCTCATAGCCGTCGGCGTCGAGGAGGTCGGAGATCAGGATGGCCAGGCCGAAGCCTTTGGCCCGTGCAGCGTACTGGGCCAGCGAGGCATTCAGTTGCGTCTGTCCCCCGCCCTTCACATCGGCGAGGAATTTGAACAGGGGCATCACCCGCGCCCGCCCGCGCGAAGGCGGCCAGCCCTCGGTGACACGCTCGCGCATCACGCCCAAGCCCACACGCTCCAGGCCGGTCAGTCCGACATAGGCCAGCGACGCAGCCAGTTGCGTCGCCCATTGCAGCTTGGTCGCACGTTCCGGCTCCGATTCAGCCACCGACATCGAAGCCGAGGCATCCACCAGCAGATGCACGCACAGCTCCTCGTCATCCAGATGCTGGCGCACCATCAGCCGGTCGGTGCGCTGGAAGATGTTCCAGTCGACATGGCGCAGGTCATCGCCCGTGCCATAGGGACGGTGGTCGAGAAACTCGATGCTGTTGCCCGCCTTGCGGCTGCGCCGCTGCCCCGCCGTCCAGCCACGCACCGGCCGGCGCGCGCGCAGGGTCAGCCGCTCCAGCTGGGAGAGGAATTCGGGGCGCAGGAGGTCAGCGGCCGGCATGGCAATTCTCATTGTCGAAGACGCTTTGCCTCTTGCCGGCGCCAATCAGGTTTACCCCCTTGTCAAAGGGGGCCGACTCGTAAGCGCAGCGAACGAGCGGGGGGATTTTGACCAGGCGGGCGGATCGGTCTGCCTTCACCAGGCTTTGCTGCGAGTCCTGACCATGATGCTTGCTTTGCAGGCAGGGCACAGAAACCCATCCCGGGTATACACCCGATAGCGATGGGCCTGACTCAATCGCTACGGTAGAAAAATCCCCCCGCGCGACTGCGTCGCGTCGGCCCCCTTTGACAAGGGGGTAAACCATGTTGCTCCCCGGAAATCGGCGACGAGCCCTGGACAAGGCGCTGGTGCTGTCTGCAGCTGATTCAGGCAATGCCACCCTGTCACTCCTGCAATGACTTGAAGTAGTCACGGATCTGGTTGTGGTAGTCGCGCGGCACCTGCTCGCGCGCGATGGCATCTTCCATCTGCCGGCGGTACTGCCCCACTTCGCCACGGAACTGCAGTTGCGCGCCGAAGGAGCCGGGGCGGTTGCTCATCTGGGTGTCCATGCTGTTGCCACGGCCCTTGCGCGCGCCGGAGATGGCGGCATCGTAGGGCGTGGAGCGCAGGCGTGCGGTGGGTGTGCCCTGCCCGCCGCCGCTGCCCTTCTCGGCATAGCCGCCCTCGCTGCCGAAGCGCTGCTGGTCGCCGCTCTCACCGCCACTGGCGGAACGATCACCCTGCGTGTTGTCGCGACCGCCCTGCAGCATGCGGCTGGCCATCTGCTTGTCCTCGGCCCGCTGCATCTTGCCCAGCGCCTGCTGCAGGCCCTGCATGGCGCCCTCGGCATCGCCATCTTCCATGTTCTGCATGGCCTGGGAGACTTCATCGCTCCATTCGGCGTTGTTCTTGCGCCCCATCTTCTCCATCTCGCGCAGCACCTGGTTGAGCCTGTTGCTGTTCATGGGCCCGCCCTTGGCGGCTGCCAGTTCCTGCGCGCGCTTGGCCATGGTGCGGTATTGCGAGCTGGCAAAGTCCGATTGCAGGTCGGGCAGCTTGTCGGCGCGCTCCAGCAGTTTGAGGCGCTCGTCGCCCTTCTTGGCGAAGCTGGCGAAATCGACGTTGCTCACGTCCTTGCGCGACAAGGCCTTGTCCTTGAACTCGGCGGCCTCGTTCTGCGCCTGTTGCTGGGGCTGCTCCTGCGCGCGCTGCACCTCGGGGGCAACCGTGGGC
>CAIPGJ010000878.1 GCA_903864555.1 uncultured Pseudomonadota bacterium
CAGTTGCCTCAAGGGTAAATGCTCGCCCAACCCCACAGTGCAACCCCCGGCTCCCGGAGCGAGACTTGCTTTCGCCGGCGCCGAGCAAGCGCGCCGCTGGGAGCCCCCATGACCATCGCCGAACTCAAGCACGCGCTCGACCAGACCTACCCTAGCCGCGCTGGCCAGCGCTTCCCGGCCGAATTGCGCCAAGAACTGTGCCGTCACATCCGCCAGGCTCGCAGCAGCGGCGTGTTCGCGCCGCGCATTGGGACTTCAGCTCCGCGTAGTCCGCCTGCAGGGCCGCATAGCGCTGCTGGAATTGCGTCAGTTGCTGGTGCAAGTCAGAGACGGGAGGCGGCGTTGGTGTTCATTGGTGCACATTCTGCGAGGGCCCGTCACAGCGTGACGGGGTGCAGCAATTGGTGCAGGCGGTCGTTCATGGTCAGGCCCGCCGGGTCCTTGGAGAATTCGGGCTTGAGGCGGTTAAGGAAGTACATCTTCAGCGGCGCTTTGTTCTTCACCTCGATGGCGCCGCGCTCGGCGAAGTCAAAGTACTCGCGCGTGCGGCCATACACATCCTCGGACACATTGATGCGTCCGGGCTCTCCGGCAGACTCCACGCGTGCGGCCGTGTTGACCGCGTCGCCCCAGATGTCAAAGGTAAAGCGGCTGTGGCCCACCACGCCCGCAATCACGCCGCCGGTATGCAGACCCACGCGCAGATCGAAAAAGGGCAGGCGCAGGCGTTCCCGTTCGGCACGGATCAGGGCACTCACCCGCAGCATCTCCAGCGCCGCCAGGCAAGCGTGCACCGTGTGCTGGGTGTCCGAACTGGGCACACCGGCCACGGCCACATAGGCATCGCCAATGGTCTTGAGTTTTTCGACCTGGTGCTTTTGCATGGCCTCATCGAAGCCACCGAAGTAGCGCTCCAGCATGCCAATCAGCATGCGCGGCTCGGTCCGCTCGGTAAGCGAGGTGAAGCCCACGACGTCGGCAAAGAGGATGGTGGCCGAGGGATAGAACCTAGGCTCGACCTGACCGTTCTCCCGCAGCTCCAGGGCAATGCGCTCGGGCAGCACGCGGTTGAGCAACTCGTCCACCTGCGTCTTTTCTTTGGCCAGCGCCCGGTGGGCCTCATCCAGTGACTTCATGGCCTCGTCGAGCTCGATGATGCGCCGGCGGTGCTCGAGCAGGCCGACGAGTTGCTGCGCCAGGCGCCGCAGGGACTCTTTTTGCTCGATGTTCAGGTCCCTGGGCACAAAGTCCATCACGCAGATGGTTCCGAGCGCATAGCCCTCGGGGGTAATCAGGGGCATGGCGCAGTAAAAACGCATGTGCGGCGCGCCCACCACAAAGGGGAAGTTCTGGTAGCGCGGGTCTTCCAGCAGGTTGGGGGAGATCACCAGTTCTGAGCCGCACACCGTCACCGAGCAAAAGGCCAGCTCGCGCGGGCAGCCGGTGAAGTCTGCGGCCAGTCCGTACTTGGCCTTGAACCAGAAACGGTCACCCTGGATGAACGATACATAAGACACTTCGCAGCCGCAAATCTGGGCTGCAAGTTCGCCTATCTCCTTGAAGGCGATTTCCGGCGGCGTGTCCATGATGCGGTAAGAGCTCACCGCCAGGTTGCGTTGCTCCTCGTTTGCGGGTACCGGGTATGGCAGGGCCATAGTCTCCTCCTTTGCTGCGTTGCGGTGCCGTGTATTGTTGCGTCATGGTACAGCAGCTGCCCGGCCAGTCCCGCGCGAAACTGCCGCTCCAGCGAAGCTGTCGGCACTGGGATCGAGGCTCTGAATCCTGCGCTCCTGGGGACAAAGCGTCAATGATAGAAAAGCCTGTGAATTTGTGAAGGTGGATAGAAACTGCAAAGGCCGCGGAGTCTGCACCATGCATAGGACCCCCAAACGCCCGAGCATGCATAGGGTCCGCAAACCGGGTACCCGCCCATTGAACCACCCCGCCAGCGCCATGCCGCCCCCGACCAAGACCATCCCAGCCGTCAGCAGCCAGCCTACGCCAGCTGATCA
>CAIPGJ010000879.1 GCA_903864555.1 uncultured Pseudomonadota bacterium
ATCAGCGCCGTGCAGGGCACCTGCCACAGCGGCTTGTCCAGCAGGAACAGGATCACGGTCGCACTGCTGGCAATGAAAAGGATCTTGTTGGCGAACATCTTGGCGCCGGCGTTTTCCTTCCTGCCCGGCCAGCCCAGCGCGGTGAACAGCTTCTTCCACAGCCAGTGCGAGGGGCAGCGATGGTGGCCGATGAAGCCGCGCACGAATCCCTGCGCCACCAGCAGCAGCATCACCCAGGGCGTGACCAGCAGGGCCACCCAGGACAGCACAAAGGTGATGAAAGCTTCCCAGCGGATGACATTGGACCAGACCTGCGGAACATCGAATCGCAACATGTGACACCTCCTGGAGTGGCGGAAATGCCCGCCTGCAATGCAATACACGGCCACAGTTTACCCGCGCGTGACACGGCCCGTCTTGATGCACGACAAGCCTGTTGACACCTGGGACAGATGGATCCGGGGAAGCCGCATGGTCTCCCCCCTTGTCAAAGGGAGCCGACTCGGCGACACACCATACGTAAGTTGGGGCCGCCAATCCGGCGTTCAAGGCCGGCTGATGGGGGGCTGATGGAGGGCTGGATCATTATGATCATATTCAAGAACGAATCCATGTCTATAAAACACCCATGGACTGAATGTAATCAGACACCCCCATCCACCAGGGGCCATTCAGGCATCGCCCGCGCCGGGAAACACCAGCCCTAACGCCGCGCCATGCACTGCGCCGGCGATTCCGCGCGATCGCACAGAGTGACGGGTTGCAGCGGGCCGAAGAAGGCCTGCGCATTGGCCGCGCTGAGGGGCGGGGTATCTCGGTTGAAAGAGGCGCTGCGCATGGCCTTTTGCATCACCACCATATCGTCCTTCAGCCGGATCGCCAGGTAATAGGCCAGCTCACCACGCCCCTCCAGATTCGCGCAGCCCATGATGGCAGTGAAGGCCTCATAGGCCCCCACCCGTGTCGGCCCCAGCGGCTGCACCACCGCCTGGGACCCGCAGCTCTTGCCGATCTCCGCGCCTGCCGCCACCAGGAAACTGGCCGGCGTGACCTGCGGCCCCTGCACGATGCCGCGATAGGCCTGCACCGTCACCAGCTCGCGCCAACCCTGCAGCGTCTGATCCTGCGGCAGGAATTCCATCAGGATGCGATCGGCCTGTTCCCTCTTGAAAGCAGGCTTCCAGCCACCGGGCAGCGTGAAGAGCAGCGTATGGCCCAGCACCTGCGTGACATAGGTGGCGGGCCGGGCCGCAGGCGCGGCGGCGGGGCCGCTGCCCTCACCTGCGCCGGCCGGGCAGGCGCCCTGGCGGATCACCCGCTTGCCCGCTTCGATGCAGGTTTGCAGTTGTGCCTGCACCACAGCCGGCATGGCAGACAGAACGTGAACGCAGGCGGCGCACATCGCCAGTACGGCAGCAAATTTCATCGGAACAACGCGACTCGGCATCAATGGAAGGATCAGGCACCAGCCACCGCGACCAAACGCTCGACAGCCTCACCCTGATGAGGCGTCGAATATATCGCACCAATAAGGGGCCAGGCTCAATTTCCGATCCTGCCCCGGGGCTGTGCCGTCAAGTCAGCCGCAGCACCTGCGCCCCACTCAGCGTCACGTAGCGGCAGGTATCGCTGGTGTCACCCCGGGCCCTGCCGACAAGGTTGATGTCATGGCTGGGGAAATTGAGCCTAGCCCCTTTTTGGGGGAAATTGAGCCTGGCCCCTTTTTGCTGCTCAGGGGCTTTGCCAAGGGTTGATGACATCAATGCCCGCATTGGCGAAATCGCGGACAT
>CAIPGJ010000880.1 GCA_903864555.1 uncultured Pseudomonadota bacterium
ACGAAGTCTATGACCGGGTAATGAACACCAATGTCCGCAGCAACTTCTGGCTGTGCAATATGGTCCTGCCCGGCATGGCCTTGCGCAAGGATGGAAATGTCATTGTCGTTTCCTCCATCGCAGGGGTTCAGGGCACTGACCGTCTCGGGCTGTACGGCTTGTCCAAGGCAGCAGATATGCAGCTCACGCGCAATATCGCTGTTGAGTGGGGACCGCACAACATTCGCGCCAATTGCCTGGCACCGGGGGTCATCAAGACCGAGTTTTCACGGGCACTCTGGGATAACCCGAATTCGGTGTCGCTACAGGCCATGAAACAGGCCCCATTGCAGCGAATAGGCACCACTGATGAGGTGGCCGGGGCTGCCGTATTCCTGTGCTCGGACGCCGGGGCGTTCATTACCGGGCAGACGCTGCTCATTGACGGCGGACGCAGCATAGGCCGCGTGTCGCAGGACTCGCTCTCAACCAGCCAGCCGTAACAGCACAGGTTGATGGTCCGAAGCATCAGTACCTGCATTGACAACGACTTCTTCGACCCTGTCGGCCATGTCTTCAGTCACGAACATCATGTCGAAGCAAAAGGGCTTTCCCTTCCATTGCTTGCGGTCAAACAGCCCCACGGTGGGTGCGTGTGGCAATTCGCCGTACCGGATGGCCCAGGCATCGCGATAACGTGATGCACCGGGGATGGGCATCTGCAGCAAGGCGTATTCGGGCTGGTCTGGCCTGAAATTGAAGTCACCGGCAAGCACCCCGGAGATCGGCCTCGCCGCGGCCGAGAACGGTCCGGTGACGGCCTTGCGACCAGGTTTGTGCACGGAATCACCGGCATGTGCGGACGCCTCCGCCTGCAAACCCCTCAAACGCCCGACCTGGGCCATGCGCTGTTCGGCCGAGTAGTACTCAAGGTGCGTGGTGGTAATACGAATCGGCCCGGATCCGGCTGCCACGACCAGTTCCAATGCCAGTCGTTGCATGCTGGACACTTTGGGGTCACCCGGCCAGGGCAACAGGTGGCGGAACACCTGCATGACAGGCAGTCTCGAGAAAATGGCATTGCCGAACTGACTCCGCCCGCCGTTGGTCGCCAACCGGTCCGTCGCTATGCCTTCGATCAGCTGATACTCAGGCAGCAGGTCGGCCAGGCTGCGGAACTGGTCTTCCCCGGCACTACCCTCGAGGTCGGCAAAATTCCGCGCGACTTCCTGCAGACAGAGAATATCGAAATCACCGGATTCTCTCGCAACCCTTGCAATGCGTGCCGGATCGACGCGACCATCGCAACCGCGGCACCACTGGATGTTCCAGGTGAGTATCTGCACGAAGCCTTCCTTGCCGACAATCGTCGTATTATCTCGCAGTCCAATACCAATAAACGGGAAGCCCATGATCGAGCTGGTCCGACTGCTGACATGCAGCATGTGCCTGGCTCTGTTGGCGCCGTTGCAAGCCATGGCGCAACCCCTTCCCATCGAGAAAATCAAGCTCCCTCCGGGCTTTTCCATCTCAGTGTTTGCAGAAGTCCCCAACGCCCGATCCATGGCACGCGGCACGGGCAGCATCGTCTTTGTCGGGACGCGCGCTGACGGCCGTGTCTTCGCCGTGAGGCATGGCCGCGAGAAGGCCGATCGGGTGATCACGCTTGCCTCCAACCTCAACATGCCCAACGGCGTCGCCTTGAAGGATGGGCACCTCTACGTTGCCGAAGTGAGCCGTATCCTGAGGTTCGACAACATCGAAGCCAGCCTGGACCAACCGCCTCGGCCGGTGGTCATCAACAACAGCTTTCCCACGGACACACACCACGGCTGGAAATTCATCCGCTTCGGTCCAGACGGTTGGCTGTACATTCCCGTTGGTGCCCCCTGCAACATCTGTACTCCGGATCCCAATCGGTACGCGCTCATCTCACGCATTCGCCCCGATGGAAGCGGCTACGAAGTGGTTGCACGAGGCGTGCGCAACAGCGTCGGCTTTGACTGGCAGCCGGGCACCCGGGACTTGTGGTTCACCGACAACGGCCGGGACCGAATGGGCGATGAACTGCCCTCAGACGAGCTGAATCATGCGCCAAAAGCAGGCATGCATTTTGGCTACCCATACTGCCATCAGGGAGACACGCCGGACCCGGAGTCCGCCAAGGGCCGTAACTGCTCTGAATTTACACCGCCAGCCATGAAGCTGGGAGCGCATGTGGCGGCCCTGGGCATGCGTTTTTACAACGGCACACAGTTCCCGGCGGAGTATCAGGGGAACATCTTTATTGCTGAGCACGGCTCCTGGAACCGGTCACAGAAGATCGGCTACCGGATCAAGCGGGTGATTCTGGACAAAGGCAAGGCGGTCCGGCAGGAGGTCTTCGCCGAAGGCTGGCTGCAGGGTGAAACAGCCTGGGGACGACCGGTTGACCTGGAAGTGATATCGGATGGCTCCATGCTGGTATCCGATGACCACGCAGGGGTCATATACCGTATCGCCTACCGCAAGCCCTGACCCGCCGCCATCATCCGCTCCAACATCAGCAGGGCAACCACCGTCTTGGCATCGGTAATAACGCCCGCTCTCAGCCATTCAAACGCCCGGGAAGGAGGCACTTCCAGTATCTCCAGGAATTCCTCGTCGTCGAGCTTTGCGGCGTGCCTTGTCAGCTCACGAGCCATGAAGAGGTCAATCCGTTCATTGGAGTACGCAATGGCCACATGGATGCTGGCCATGAACTCCCATCGAGCGGCCGCATGACCGGTCTCCTCCAGCAGTTCACGTTTTGCACTCTCCAGCGGGGACTCTCCTGCATCGATCTTTCCAGCGGGAAACTCGATGACATCGCGCCCGAGCGGATAGCGGAACTGCCTCTCCATCACCAGATGGCCTGAAGCCAGCACGGGCAGGATCATGACAGCACCTGGATGAATGATGTGCTCACGGGTGGCCGTATTGCCATCGGGCAGGCGGACAGTGTCCTTCTGCACCTTGAGCAATCGACCATCAAATACCGTTTCCCCGTCGAGTTTGTGCTCAGTGAGATCCCGATCTTCGCTGCCAGACAATCGGTTGTCTGACTCGCTCACTGTGTTCTGTGCTTGCTCAGGTAACAATAGACGAATCCGGGGTAGCCGAACACCAGAAAGAGGCTGGCGGTGATCGCATAGAACTCCCACTTCTGGCGATAAATTTCGCCAGCGTTGGCCTCCAGGGCACGCGCCATACCCAACAAACAGAAGTAAAACAGGATGATCTCGAGAACGCGCCACCAAGCCTGCTTGTCACAACCCCGGTCATATCCAACAGGACGCCCGACGAGGAGAATTCTGCGGCTAAGGAAAGGTGCATTCGCGGCACCTAAGGCCATCACCAGCAGCAATACTCCTGTTGCCAGGTTCATGAGCGCCTACAGCTGCTTGATGGCGTAAAGACAAAGATTCAGCATCTGATCCGGCAGCAGTCCAAGCAGCAAAATGATCAGACCATTGGCCGAAAGTAGTATGCCCATGTCCATGCGTGGCATCAGCGGACTGGAATCGACCGGCTCATCGAAATACATGAGCTTGACGATCCTCAGATAGTAGAAAGCGGCAACCAGCGAGGTCATCACTGCAAATACCGCCAGCCACATGTAGCCGGCGCTGACGGTAGCCTGCAACACCACTAGCTTGGCGTAGAACCCGACGGTCGGAGGCAATCCGGCCAGCGAGAACATCGCAAGCAGCATGACAAATGCAAACCATGGACTGCGACGATTGAGGCCGCGGAAGTCATCCAGGGAATCGGCCTCGAATCCTTTGCGCGACAAGAGCAATATCACCCCGAATACCGCAAGGCTGTTCAGGACATAGACAACCACGTAGAACATCGCCGCGCTGTACGCATCTGCTGCAGAAAGCCAGTTGCCATCGACTACACCATTGGCAAGACCCAACAGCAGGAATCCCATGTGGGATATGGTCGAATAAGCCAGCATGCGCTTGATATTGGTCTGCGCTAGCCCGACCAGCGCACCAAGCCCCATGGACAACACTGCCATGACAATCAGCATCTGTTGCCAATCAACCGCCAGAGGCAGCAGTCCATTGACCAGCAGGCGCATGGCCATGGCAAAAGCGGCCAGTTCAGGCGCCGTGGCGATGAACAGGGTCACCGCATTGGGTGCCCCCTGATACACATCCGGAATCCACATGTGGAAAGGCACAACGCCCAACTTGAATGCCAGGCCCGAGACGATGAATACCAGGCCGAACACCAACACGGTACTGCTCGTGGTTGTGCCACCAACGAGTGTCCTGGCCACCTCGGTGATCTCCAGAGTGCCTGTCGCGCCGTAGATCATGGACATGCCATACAACAGCAGGCCCGATGCGAGCGCACCCAGCACGAAATACTTCATCGCCGCCTCGGTGGAGGCAGCCGAGTCCCTGTTGAGTGCCACCAGCGCATACAGGCAGAGCGAGAGCAATTCAAGGCCGATGTACAGGGTAAGGAAGTGATTGGCCGAAATCATCACCATCATTCCCAGTGTGGCAAACAGCGCCAGCGAGAAAAACTCGCCCCGAAGAAGTCCTCGATCAGCCAGGTAGGTGCGCGAATAGACCATCCCTGTCGCGACCGCAAGGTAGACGAATATTTTCAGGATATTACCCATCACATCCGACACATACATGTTATTCAGCACGTAAGTGGGGCTGGGTATGGGGATCAAGCCTGTGGTGATGACCACACAACCCGCAAGGGTCACGAGGGACAGGATGTAAGTGACGTATCGGCGTCGATCGTCCAGAAACAAATCGACCAGCAAGACGACACAAGCCATCGTCAGCAGGAATATTTCGGCGTAAGCAGGCACCAGATCGGCGGGATTGAAGTTCATAGCTTGCTCATTGCAACATGCTTGAGCAGGTCGTTGACCGACGCATGCATGATTTCCACAAAGGGAAGCGGATAAACGCCCATCCAGAGCACTGCAATGGCCAGCACCGCCAGGATCGCGAATTCGCGGGAATTGATGTCGGAAAGGGCCGCAACCTGCTCATTGGCGATGTCACCAAAAATCACCCGCTTGTACATCCAGAGAGTGTAGGCCGCACCGAATATCAGCGTGGTGGCTGCAAGAAAACCTATCCAGAAGTTGAATTTGACGGCCCCCATGATGACCAGAAACTCTCCCACGAAACCGGATGTGCCCGGGAGGCCACAGTTCGCCATGGCAAACAACATCATGAATGCAGCGAACTTCGGCATGGTGTTCGCGACACCACCATAGTCGGAAATCTGCCGCGAGTGCATGCGGTCATACATCACGCCGACACAAAGGAACATCGCTGCCGAGACAAAACCATGGGAAATCATCTGGACCAGCGCCCCTTCTATGCCCTCCGCATTGAAGATGAAGAACCCCAAGGTCACAAAGCCCATATGTGAAATCGAGGAGTAGGCGATAAGCTTCTTCATGTCGGACTGCACCAGTGCGACCAGCCCGATGTACACAACCGCGACCAGAGACAGGAAGATCATGAAGCCCGACCACTCATGACTGGCATCCGGAAGTATCGGCAGGGTGAAACGGATGAACCCGTAGGCCCCGAGCTTCAACATGATGGCCGCCAATACCGCAGAACCGCCCGTCGGCGCCTCCACGTGCGCATCCGGCAACCAGGTATGCACAGGCCACATGGGCACCTTGACGGCAAATGCCAGCAGGAAGGCCACAAACAGCAGCTTTTGCGCTTCCATTGTCAGCGGCAACTGATGGAAGTCGAGGATTTCGAAGCTTCCCGCCTTGTTGTAAAGGTAGAGGAAGGCGACCAACATCAGCAGTGAACCCAGCAGCGTATACAGGAAGAACTTCACGGCAGCATAAACGCGATTCGGACCTCCCCAGACCCCGATCACGATGTACATTGGAATCAGGGTTGCCTCGAAAAAGACATAGAAGAGAACAGCATCCAGAGCGGCAAATACGCCATTCATCAGTCCAGACATGATGAGGAAGGCTGCCATGTACTGCGCCACCCGCTCCTGGATCACTTCCCAGCCTGCCAGCACCACAAGAACCGTGATCAAGCTGTTCAGGAGAATGAACAGAACGCTGATACCGTCAACGCCAAGGTGGTAATTGACATTGAAGCGCTCGATCCAGGGTTTCGATTCGACAAATTGCATGGCGCTGGTGGCGGAATTGAATTCCAGGAATAGCGGCAAGGTGACAAGCAAGCCGGCAATGGCACCGACCAGGGCAATGACACGTGCTTCGCGTGCATTGCGGTCGGAACCGCTGGCCAAAACCACCAGGCCGGCGATGACGGGAACCCAGATAGCGAGGCTGAGCCAGGGTGCGGTTGCAGTCATCGCTATCGTCTCCAGTTCGCCAGCATGGCCCAGAGCTCTGTCACATCGTAGACCCAGAAAAACATGAGCAGGAACACACCAATGATCATCGCGAACGCGTAGTTGTATATGTAGCCTGTCTGCACCCAGCGCAGCGTGTTGCCGACCCAGCCCACCAGCCGCGCACTGCCATTCACCATGAGACCGTCGATAAGGGCGACGTCGCCGAAGCGCCATAGAACCCGGCCCAGACCCACCGCACCCTCAGCAAACACCTTCTGGTTGAAAGTGTCGAGTCCATACTTGCTCTCCAGTATACGAACCAGAGGCAAGAGGCTTTCGCGTATCCGCCCGGGCAGGTCCGGTTTGAGTATGTACAGATACCAGGCCAACACCAAACCAGCTGTGGCAAACCAGAATGGCAGGCTCGTCAATCCATGGAGAACCATGCCAGGAACGCCATGAAAACCCTCCTTCATCTCCAGAATCCATCCATGTGCCTGCCCGACATGGATGGCCCCCCCGAAATAATCTCCGTGGACGATGGAACCGATCAGCCAGCCTGCCGCAACGGAAGGCACTGCCAGCAGGACCAGCGGGATCGTCACCACTGCGGGAGACTCATGAGGCATGTGCGCATCATTCCCATGACCCGCATGATCATGTCCATGGGATTCATCCTGGTGCCCATGTCCGAACCGCTCCTTGCCATGAAAGGCAAAGAACACCAGCCGGAAGGAGTACAGGGCACTCACGAACACACCAAGCAGTGCCGCAAGGTAGGCAAAGCCCGCACCCGGGGTGGTGGATGCATGCAATGCCTCAACGATGGTGTCCTTGGAGAAGAACCCGGCGAACGGTGGGAAACCTGCATTCGCCAACGCGCCGATCAGTACGACAGCGTAAGTAACGGGCATGTAGCGGCGCAATCCGCCCATGCGGCGCATGTCCTGCTCATGATGCATGGCCATGATCACCGAGCCTGCACCCAGGAAAAGCACTGCCTTGAAGAACGCATGCGTCATCAGGTGGAACATGGCAGCGGAATACGCCGAAGCACCCAGTGCCATCGTCATGTACCCCAGTTGCGATAGCGTGGAGTAAGCCACAACCCGCTTGATGTCGTACTGGACAACAGCCACAAGTGCCATGAAAAAGGTGGTGATGCCACCTATGACTAGAATGAAGGAAAGTGCCGTCTCCGACAACTCGAAGAGATGCGACATCCTGGACACCATGAAGATACCGGCCGTGACCATCGTTGCGGCATGAATCAGGGCCGAGATGGGGGTCGGGCCTTCCATTGAGTCCGGGAGCCAGACATGCAATGGGAACTGAGCAGACTTGCCCATGGCGCCGATGAAAAGGCAGATGCAGATCACCGTCAGCAGCGCATAGCTGGAGTCGGGAAACAGGGAGATCACCTGTCCGGTCATCTCAGGGGCCTTGCGGAACACCTCCACGTAGTCCAGCGTGCCGAAGTGAGCCAGGACCAACCCGATCCCCAGGAGGAAACCGAAGTCACCTACCCTGTTCACCAGGAATGCCTTGAGGTTTGCGTAAGTGGCGGTAGGCCGCTTGAACCAGAAACCGATCAATAGATAGGAGACCAGACCAACCGCCTCCCAGCCGAAGAAAAGCTGGAGGAAATTATTGCTCATGACCAACATGAGCATGGAGAAGGTAAACAGGGATATGTAGGAGAAGAACCGCTGGTATCCCGGATCTTCCTGCATGTATCCGATGGTGTACACATGCACCATTAATGAAACAAAGGTCACCACGACCATCATCAGGGCGGAAAGCCGGTCGATCATGAAGCCGACCTCCAGTCGCGTCTCGCCCAGGGTTGCCCATGTGTAGACCGGACCATTAAATTCAGTCCCTCCCAGCACGTCGGACATGACCATGCAGGCGGCAACGAAGGACACGGCCACTCCGGCAATAGTCGCCCAGTGTGCACCGGCCCGGCCAATCTGCCGGCCGAAAAATCCGGCGACCACTGCGCCAAGCAATGGCGCGAGCGGGACGATGAGATAAAGCGCTTTCATATTCTTTTTAGCCGCCGGCTTGGCCGTCGGCACATCTCCCTGACGAAAGAATCAGCCCTTCAGGCTGTCCAGATCCTCAACATGAATGGTATTCATATTGCGGAACACCACCACCAATATGGCAAGCCCGATAGCCGACTCAGCTGCCGCTACGGTCAAGATGAAAAACACGAAGACCTGCCCCGCCATTTCGTGCAGATAGTATGAAAAGGCGACGAAGTTCATATTCACCGCCAGCAGCATCAACTCGATAGCCATGAGAAGAATGATGAGGTTCTTGCGGTTGAGAAAAATCCCGACAATGCTTATGGCAAACAGAATGGCACCAAGAACGAGGAAGTGGGACAGTGAAAGCATGGACTCAGTCCCTCTTCTCGGACGGCATGGATACAAGGCGCACCCTGTCAGCACGCTTGACAGCTACCTGCTTCGCCGGATCCTGATACTTCGTGTCCTTGCGCTTGCGCATGGTCAGGGCAATGGCCGCGATGATTGCCACCAGCAGGACCACGGCGGCCAGTTCGAAGGGATACACATAGTCGGTGTATAGCAGGCGCCCCAGCTC
>CAIPGJ010000881.1 GCA_903864555.1 uncultured Pseudomonadota bacterium
ATCCGGTCATGACTGGCGAACGATCAAGGCATCGGTAGAAAATCCCCCCGCTCGTTCGCTGCGCTCACGTGTCGGCCCCCTTTGACAAGGGGGTAAACCTGCTGATGGCCGCAGCCCCCGGATCAGAAAAAAGGCCGCACCCTTGCGGATGCGGCCTGCGGCCTTGCTGCCTTGCGGTGCAGCTCAGCGCGCGTTGAAGGGCTTGGGCGCACGCTTCTCGACAAAGGCGCGCGTGGCTTCCTGGAAGTCCTCGGACAGGTAGAGCTTGTTCAGGCTGGCATAGCGCAGCGCCTGCTGCTTGCGGTCTTCCAGTTCCCAGCGGCGCTGCTGGATGCAGGCACGCACCGCCAGCGGCGGGTTCTTGTTGATGGTGGCGGCCAGTTCCTTGGCTACCTCCAGATGCTGGCCCTTGGGCGCGAGGCGGTCGACAACACCGGCCTTGTGGGCCTCGGCGGCGTCGAAGAAGCGCCCGGTGAGGCTCACGTCCACGGCAAAGCTGCCCAGGCCGCGATAGGCCATCAGGTTGATCAGCTTGCCCGAGCCGGCCAGGCCTCGCGGGGTCTCGGTGATCTGGAACTTTGCATCTTCGCCTGCCACGCACATGTCGGCGTCGAAGGCGAGCGTGATACCCAGGCCCAGGCAGTAACCGTGCACGGCTGACAGCACCGGCTTCCAGTTGACCGAGCGGCTGAAGATGTCCGAGCTTTTGGCATCCTGGGCCGAGGGGCCGCCGCGCTTTTTCAGGTCGGCCGCACTGCTGGCCTGGCGCGCCTTGACGTCGGCGCCGCTGGTGAAGGCACGGCCGTTGCCGCAGATGATGGCGGTCCAGGCATCGTCATCCATGTCGAAATGGCGCAGGGCGGCCATCAACTCGCGCACCATGTTGTCGTCGAAGGCGTTCAGCTTTTCCGGGCGGTTGAGCGTGATCACGGCAATGCGGTCGGCGCACTCGTAGGTCACAACGGATTTCTGTTCTTCCATGGGAAATTCCTGTCAGGGTTGGGGTTGAAGAAAGCTTGGTGAGTGTAGAGCCTCAGCGCAGGACGACCAGCGCATCGGCGGCAATGGCGCCCTCGCCACGCGCGCGAAGCAGGAGCGGATTGATATCAATTTCGGATACTTGTTCTCGTCGATAATAAGCAAATTCGGATATTGTAATCAGCACATCAGCCAGCGCATCGATGTCGCAGGCGGGCCGGCCGCGCACGCCGCCGAACACGCTGGACGCGCGCAGCTCGCCGATCATCTGCAGCGCCTGGCTGCGGTCCACCGGCGCCACGCGATAGGTGACATCGCGCATGGCCTCGGCCAGCACGCCGCCCATGCCCAGCATCAGCACCGGGCCGAACACTTCGTCGGTGACCACACCGACGATGAGCTCGACGCCGTCGCGGACCATCTCCGACACCAGCACGCCCTCGATGTGCGCGTCAGGCCTGGCGCGGCGGGCGTTGGCCAGCACCGTGTCCACGGCGCGCTGCAGCCCGGCCGCATCGGCGATGTCGAGCAGCACGCCACCGACTTCGGTTTTGTGCGCGATGTCGGGCGAGAGAATCTTCACGGCCACCGGCCAGCCCATGCCGGCAGGCAGGCCCGCCCTGATCGAGCCCTGTTGGTCCACGGCCAGCACGGCGTCACGCGTCACGCGGATGCCGATGGACTGCAACAGTGCCTTGCTGTGCGCTTCGTCAAGTACCCCGTGGGCACCCTGTAGCCCTGGCAGTTCGTGAATGGGTGCCGTCGCCGGCTGCTCGCGCTGGCGCTGCGTCAGCGCGCTGCGTGCCTCCGCGTAATCGCAGAGCATGGCGGCAGCACGTGCCACGCGCACCGGCGAGCGCAGCACCGGGATGCGCGCCGTCTCGTAGATAGCCATGGGCTCGGGCACCAGCTCGCGGTCGATGGCCGTAAAAACGAACAAGGGCTTGTCAGTGCGCGCGGCCGCCGCCGCCATCACCTCGGCCCCGGTCCTGGCGCGCTCGCCCAGCGCGGTGGGCGTCATCAGCAT
>CAIPGJ010000882.1 GCA_903864555.1 uncultured Pseudomonadota bacterium
CCGGCAGCGAGGATGGCGCCGAAGGGTGTCCACTGCACCGCCAGCAGGTAGGCGGTGTTGTAGCAGACGCGGCCCAGTTCCTCGATGGCGAGGCAGGCCGAGACCATGCTGCCCATGCCGCCGTATTCCTTGGGGAAGGGCAGGGTGAACAGCCCCAGGCCGCGCAGTAGCTGGAACATGTCTTCCGGATATTCTGCATGGCGGTCGATGGCGTCAGCGCGCGGTGCCACTTTTTCGCGGGCGACGCGGCGCACCAGGTCGCGCACTTCCAGTTGTTCTGCGGTGAGGGTGGGGTGTGCGCTCATGCCCGGCCTCCGGTCATTTCTCTAGAGTGTGCGGACCCGTGGATGGGTTGATCGATGTTCTGTGTCATTGCCTTCCTCGTTGCAGTTTCTGTTGCCTGTTGATTCGATATCCGGTCATACGCGCTTGCATGGGCGAGGGCGGCAGGGGCACGCATACCTGGTTGGCTGGCATGCCCGCTGCGGCACTGTTCCGATAAGCGCCCATTGTGCCGCACTGCCGCAATGGCGTGCCACCAACCGGGTTCATGGTCACGCATTGCGCGCCATGCAACGCCGTTGCCGGCGCTTCGCATACTTTGGTATACCATCCTTTTCCTGCGTGTTGCCCAGTGAAAATCAGGGGTACACCACCACGGGTGATGGGTCTGCTTGCCCGTGCGCACAACCGAATCCGGAGTCTTCATGTCGTCTGTACCCGCTTCAACCAGCCTCGACCTGTCCCGCCTGTTCAATCCGTGTTCCATCGCCATCGTCGGCGCATCCGATGACACCAAGACCATCGGCGGCCAGCCGGTGAAGTTTCTCACCGAGTTCGGTTATGCGGGCAAGGTGTTCCCGGTGAATCCCAAGCGCGAGACGATCCGCGGGCTCACCTGCTATCCCTCGGTCACCGACCTGCCCGAGGCGGTGGATGTGGCGCTGGTGGCGGTGGGGGCGAAGTACGTGCCGGGTGTGATCGAGGAATGCGGCAAGAAGGGCATCCCCTTCGCCGTGGTGATGTCGGCAGGCTTTCGCGAAGTGGGCGGCGAGGGCGTGCAACTGGAGAAGGACCTGGAGGCGGCGATCGCAAAAAGCGGCGTGCGCGTGATCGGCCCCAATGGCATGGGCCTGCTGTCGCTGAAGAGTTCGGTCTACATGGGCTTCGGCAATGGCTTCCAGTACAACAACCGTCCGGTCGGTCCGGTGGCCTTGGTGACCCAGAGCGGTGGCTTCGGTTTCACCATGGTGAGCGGCGCCGAGCAGGTCGGCCTGGGCTTTTCCTACATCGTGTCGGCGGGCAACAGCACCGACCTCAACACCCTGGACCTGATCGAGTACTGGCTGGGCTGCGATGACGTGAAGGTGATCGCCGCCTTCATCGAGGGCGTGGCCGACGGCCGGCGCCTCATCGAACTGGGCCAGCGCGCGCTGGAGGCGGGCAAGCCCATCATCGTGTGGAAGGCCGGTAATTCCAAAAGCGGCTCCAAGGCTGCCGCGTCGCACACTGCCAGCCTGGCAGCGAGCTACGACCTGTACAAGGCGGCCTTCCGCGCGGGTGGC
>CAIPGJ010000883.1 GCA_903864555.1 uncultured Pseudomonadota bacterium
GGTGCCGCTGGCGATGCACAATATCATGCTGGGCCTCAATCAGGCGATCATGTTCGGGATTTCCATGCTTGTGATCACTGCGCTCGTCGGCACGGATGAGCTGGGACAGATAATCTATATCGGCCTCTCGAAGGGTAATTTCGGCATCGGCTTCCTCGCGGGGATTGCGATGGCCGTGATCGCGCTCTTGGCCGATCAATTCTGCCGCGCCTGGCAAAGGCGGATCGATGTAAAGCTGAAAGGTACCGTATGAAGATCATATATTCCGACGCCCACAAGGCGCACGCGGATGCCTTGGAAATGCGGGGCGAGGCGTTCGTGCCGATGGCCGAATGCCCCGAGCGGATGGAAGTCATCCTTGCGGCCCTCGCTCAGGCGGGCTTGCGCGATGTGGAGGCCCCTGAACCCCATGGTCTGGCTGCGGCCGCGCGCATCCATGACCCCGACTTCCTGACGTTCCTGGAAACCGCCTATCCCCTTTGGGAGAAACGCCACGGCCCAAGCCGCGCCGTCTTTGCCCGGATTTTCGGGATGCGCGGCTTGGCACAAAAGCCTCAGATGGACAACATCGACGCCATGCTGTCGGCCTATACCTTCGATATTTTTTCCCCTTTCGTGCCGGGCACTTGGACGGCTATCCGCTCGGCATTGGATGTTACTTTGACGGCGGCCGGAAAAGTGCAGGCGGGCGCGCGTGAGGCTTTTGCATTGTGCCGCCCCCCCGGCCACCATGCCTCCGGCGATCTGGCGGGTGGGTACTGCTATCTGAACAACGCCGCCATCGCGGCCCAGATGTTCCGCGATCAGGGGGCAGCGCGGGTGGCGATTTTGGACATTGACTATCACCACGGCAACGGTACGCAGCGGATTTTCTACGATCGCGATGATGTGCTGTTCATTTCGCTGCATGGACGGCCGGAAGAGGAATATCCCTTCCTTCTGGGCTTTGCCCATGAAACCGGTCGAGGGTGCGGTGAGGGATTTAACATCAACCTGCCCATGCCGTCCGGCACCCGTATCGACACCTATCTGCCCGCCTTGCAGGACGCCGCCGCAAGAGTCCGAGCCTATGCGCCGGATGTGCTGGTTTTATCGCTGGGGGTTGATACCTTCGACGGCGATCCGGTCGGCGGGTTCTGCCTGCAGACGCCCGATTACCTGCGGCTGGGGCAGGTCATTGCGGGCCTGCGCCTGCCGACGCTCTTTGTGATGGAAGGCGGCTATGCGATAGCGCCCTTGGGGCAGAATGTGACCAATGTACTGACCGGGTATCTGCAGGGCTAGGCCCGGAAAGGGAGACAGGGATGAGTTTCACAACCCATGCCATTGTCATGCGCGCGGCGGGCGGGCCTGAGGTGCTGGAATATCTCCCGCTGGACCTGGCTTGGGACCCGGAAGGCGCAGAGGTTCTGGTGCGGCTTGTCGCGGCTGGCGTGAATCCGGCGGACACGTTCTTCCGCAGTCTTGGACCCTACATCGGCGCGGCGGAAGGCTGTGTTCTGGGCCATGACGGCGCGGGCATTGTGCAGGCAGTTGGCCGCAATGCCACGGGGTTTGCGCCAGGGGACCGGGTCTGCTTCTGCCATGGCGGGGTCGGCAGCGCTGCGGGCACCTATGCCCGTCATGCGGTCGTGCCAGCCCATTGCCTTGTCGATGTTCCCGACAGCGTCGCCCTTGAGGATGCCGCCGCCATCGCGCTTGTCTTCATCACCGGATGGGAGGCGATAGTGGAACGCGCAGGGGTCGGACCGGGCGATCTGGTGCTGATCCATGCCGGGGCGGGCGGCACAGGCCAGATGGCCACTCAGATCGCCCGTGCCATGGGCGCACGCGTGGCCACGACCGTCAGTTCAGCGGTGAAAGCAGAGTTATCTTTGGCCGCAGGGGCTGAACGGGCCATCCGCTATAAGGATGAGGATTTTGCAGCCGCCGTGATGGACTGGAGTGCTGGCGAAGGCGTCAGGGTCGTTCTTGACAACATCGGGGGAGACGGATTTCTGGAAAGCCTCAGAGTGTTACAGTCCTACGGCCATATTGTCACCCTGATGGGCATGCCGGGTGATCTGCCCGATGGGACGGCCTACAATGGTAACCTGACCATCCACAATGTGATGATGCTGACCCCGATCTGGAAGGGGTTGCGAACCCACCTGATCCGTCAGGCGGCGATCCTGCAAA
>CAIPGJ010000884.1 GCA_903864555.1 uncultured Pseudomonadota bacterium
CGGAAAAAGAAGGCGTCTACCGCGGGCAATGCGCGGAATTGTGCGGCAAGGACCACGGCTTCATGCCGATTGTTGTCGAAGTCGTATCTGCCGAAAAATACACTGCGTGGGTTGCCGGCAAGAAGAAGGAAATGGCTGCCGCCGCTGATGACCCGAACAAGAAGTGGGAACTGGCGGAAATGAAGGCGCGCGGTGAAAAGGTGTATGCAGCCCAGTGCGTGGCCTGTCACCAGGCGAATGGCCAGGGCATCAAGGGTACATTTCCGGGGCTGGACGGGTCCAAGCTTGTCCAGGGGCCTGCTGCCGGGCACATCGACATCGTCCTCAATGGCAAGCAGGGGACATCCATGGCTGCATTCGGGAAACAGCTTTCTGATACCGACATCGCCGCCGTCATCACGTACGAACGCAATGCCTGGGGCAACAAGACAGGCACGGTTGTGCAGCCCGCTGACGTCAAGGCAGCGCGCAAATAGCCCCGATCAGGACCCGAATTCAGGAGACGCAATATGAGCGCAGTCATTGATAATCACGCCGGACATGACGCACACGACGATCATGGACACCATCCCACGGGGCTGATGCGCTGGGTCACCACCACCAATCACAAGGACATCGGCACCTTGTACCTGTGGTTCAGTTTTGTCATGTTCCTGGTGGGCGGCGTCATGGCCTTGACCATCCGCGCCGAGTTGTTCTCGCCGGGCATCCAGATCGTCCGCCCGGAGTTCTTCAACCAGATGACCACCTATCATGGCCTCATCATGGTGTTCGGCGCCATCATGCCGGCCTTCGTGGGTTTCGCGAACTGGCAGATTCCGATGATGATCGGTGCGCCTGACATGGCCTTTCCGCGGATGAACAACTGGAGCTTCTGGCTGCTTCCGCCAGCGGCCATCATGCTGATGTCGTCCTTTCTCATGCCGGGCGGAGCGGCTGGTGTGGGCTGGACCATGTATGCCCCCCTGACCTCGCAGATGGGACCGGGCATGGATACGACCATTTTCGCGGTCCACATTCTGGGCATGAGCTCCATCATGGGTTCCATCAACATCATTACCACCATCCTCAACATGCGCGCCCCGGGGATGACGCTGATGAAGATGCCGATGTTCGTCTGGACCTGGCTGATCACGGCGTACTTGCTGATCGCGGTGATGCCGGTGCTGGCCGGTGCGGTCACCATGACCCTCACCGATCGTCATTTCGGCACCACCTTCTTCAATGCGGCGGGCGGCGGCGACCCTGTCCTGTACCAGCATATCTTCTGGTTCTTCGGCCATCCCGAGGTGTACGTCATCGCCATTCCCGCGTTTGGTGTGATATCCCAGGTCATCCCGGCGTTTTCCCGCAAGCCGCTGTTCGGTTACGCCTCGATGGTGTACGCAACGGCCTCGATTGCCATCCTGTCCTTCATCGTCTGGGCTCACCACATGTACACGGTGGGCATGCCGGTGGCTGGTCAGCTGTACTTCATGTATGCAACCATGCTGATCGCCGTTCCGACCGGGGTGAAGGTGTTCAACTGGGTGGCGACCATGTGGAAAGGCTCGCTGTCGTTCGAGACACCTATGCTTTTCGCCCTGGGCTTCCTGTTCCTCTTCACCCTGGGCGGGTTCACCGGGCTGGTCTTGTCGATGACCCCGGTTGATGTGCAGGTGCATGACACTTACTACGTCGTCGCGCACTTCCATTACGTGATGGTGGCCGGGGCCTTGTTCTCGGCCTTCGCGGGGGTGTATTTCTGGTTCCCGAAATGGACCGGCAAGATGTACGACGAGACACTGGGCAAGTGGCATTTCTGGTTGTCGCTGATCTTTTTCAACATGACCTTCTTCGTTCAGCACTTCCTGGGCCTGGCGGGGATGCCCCGGCGCATTCCTGACTACCATCCCCAGTTCACCGAGTTCAACCAGATATCCTCGATCGGTGCGCTCGGGTTTGGCCTGGCCCAGTTGCTGTTCCTTTACATCCTGCTGAAGGCCATACGCAGCGGCGAGAAATCGCCCGAGAAGCCCTGGGATGGTGCGGACACGCTGGACTGGACTCATCTGCCTACGCCTGCGCCCTACCATACCTTTGAGAATCCGCCGGTGGTGAAGTAAGCCGAGCGATTTGATAACAATTCATGAGCAGATCAGCCTCTTCAATGGGTCAGGACCGGAAACGCGATAATATTCGCACCGGTATTCTGCTGGCCTGCCTGGCCGGGATGTTCTTTTTCGGCTTCATCGCCAAGCTGTATCTGCTCGGATGAAAGCGGCTGTGGCCCCTGCCGTCCTCGAGAACCGCCAGCTCCTGCACAAGTTGCTGGCGGTTTCCTTGCTCATGTTCGGGTTCGGATTCGCCCTGGTGCCGATCTATGACGAGATCTGCCGCGTCACGGGGGTACGCAATCTGTTCAACACCGATGGTCCGGTGGTGACCAACACCCAGGTGGATACTTCCCGGAAGGTTGCCATCGAGTTTGATTCAAACACCCAGCGACTTGGCTGGGAATTCAAGCCGCTCGAGGCGCATCTCAGTGTCCACCCCGGGGCCGTGACACAGGTTATCTACGAAATACGCAATACCCTGGACCGGCCTGTGACCGGGCAGGCCGTGCCTAGCTATGGTCCGCAGCTGGCCGGGCAGTACATCCAGAAGCTTGAATGTTTCTGTTTCCAGCAGCAGACGCTCGGCCCGCGCGAAGTGCGGCGGATGCCGGTGGTATTCATCATTGACCCGAAAATGCCCCAGGATCTGGGTACGGTGACGCTGTCCTATACGTTTTTTGAAGTAGCGGGAGCGCAGAAAAAGCCGGGTTGAGCAGCAGGATTCTTCAGCCCATTGACGGGTCTGGGCGCGCCATCAAGGTCCGTCAGCCCGTCGATGTGACGAACAAGTATGGAACGAAGTGAACAAGGGAGACAGGCCATGAGCCACGCAACGCCTACACACAATTACTATCTGCCGGAACCGGCGGGCTACCCCGTCATCGGATCAGTCGGGGTGTTGCTGTTCACGGCGGGCCTGGCCATGTGGTTCAACAGCTTCTTCCTCGGTCCCTGGACTGCGCTGGCCGGTGTCGGAGTGCTGGCCTACATGATGTACCTCTGGTTCGGCAAGGTCATCAGCGAATCCGAGGCGGGGCTGTACACCAAGCGGGTGGACGCCTCCTACCGCTGGTCCATGGGGTGGTTCATTTTTTCAGAAGTGATGTTCTTTGCCGGATTCTTTGGCGCCCTGTTCTATGCCCGCCTGTATTCGGTCCCGGAACTGGCGACGCTTGACCAGAAGATACTGTGGCCCGATTTTGCCGCCCAATGGCCGACGTCCGGGCCCAACGCGCAGGAGCATTTCACGCCCATGGGGGCCTGGGGCATTCCCGCCATCAATACTCTGCTGCTGCTGACCTCCGGCGTCACCCTGACCATTGCCCACTTTGGGTTGCTGCAGAGCAACCGGTTAAAACTCAATCTCTGGCTGGGACTGACTATTCTCCTTGGCATTGTGTTCCTTGGCTTCCAGGCCTATGAATATGGACATGCCTACAGTGACCTGAACCTGAAGATGACCAGCGGCATCTACGGAACCACTTTCTACATGCTGACCGGATTTCACGGCTTCCACGTGACCATCGGAACCATCATGCTGATCGTCATCTGGTTTCGCTGTCTGAAGGGTCATTTCCGCCCGGATCATCACTTTGCATTTGAAGGGGTGGCCTGGTACTGGCACTTCGTCGATGTGGTCTGGCTGTTCCTGTTCATCTTCGTCTACTGGTTCTGACCACAGCGGGGCAGGCCTCTCGAAGGCCTTGAGCCTGCAGAACGCCGCACACGAAAGCGTGCGGCGTTTTTGTTTTCACGGACTAGCGTCCGGGAATGATGCCGAAATAAAAGCCCAGCATCAGCATCAGGAACAGGGCAACCGACAGGCCGACCCGCAATGCCAGGGCGCGAGCCATGCGATGGCCTCCGTCACGGTCCTTGATCATGTAAAAAAGGGCCGATCCAAGGCTTGCAAATATGGCCAGAAGGAAGAGAACGACAACGATGCGCATGGGTCTATCAATGATGGTTGTTCCGACACAATATAGCAGCGTGGATGTTGATTTTCAGCTTTGGGGCTGAAACGATCATGTTTAGCTTCCATCCTCGCCCCGTTCCCACTGTTGCCGCCGTCCTGTTCATCGCGATGACCATGTCGCTTGGGAACTGGCAATCCGGGAGGGCGGCAGAGAAACTGCGCCTTCAGCCTGATCTGGCGTCACCGCCTGTGCCACTGTCCGCAGAAAGGCAGGCCCCCGAGGCTGTCGGCGGCAGGCGAGTCACGGTGAGGGGGCGCTTCATGGAAGACCGGACCTACCTCCTGGACAACAGGGTTCACCAAGGGGTACCCGGGTACCATGTCCTGGTGCCATTGAAGATCGACGCAGCATCGCCAATGGCGGTATTGGTGAATCGGGGCTGGATCCCGGCAGGCTCAAGCCGGGCCCGGGTACCGGAAATTGCAGCGAACCCGGGACTCGTCGAAATCGAAGGCATAGCGACCATCCCGCTTGCCCGTCCGTATGTGCTGTCCGAAGACATCTCGGCCGGTCCCGTGCGCCAGACTGTCGATATTGACCGCATCCAATCGGAAATCGGGCAGCCACTGCAGCCATTGGTCGTATTGCAAACCAGCGCTGCAAAGGATGGACTGGTGCGCGACTGGCCCAATCCCGCCAGCCGCGCCGATGTCCATAGGGCGTATGCCTTCCAGTGGTATGTCATGGCGGCAGTGATTTTTGCCCTCTGGCTGGTATTGAATTTCAACCGCAAGGAGACGCAGGATTGAATGATGTTGCACCAAAGCCGCGAAGCAACTTCATGCTCTGGCTGGTACTCGCCGCGTGCGTGACGCCTTTCATTGCCTCTACAGCCATGTTTTATTTTTGGCCACGGGACAAGCGCATGAACTATGGGGAGTTGATCACGCCCCATCCCCTGCCGGAGCTGGTCTTGCAGGATCCGGACGGTCGTCCTGTGCCACTTTCGGCCCTCAAGGGCAAATGGACCCTGGTGCAGGTGGATGAAGGGCGCTGCCTCACCCTGTGCCGCGAGAAGCTGTACAAGATGCGGCAGATTCGCCTGGCGCAGGGAAAGAACATGGACCGGGTGCAGCGAGTGTGGGTGGTCATTCACGACGACATACCGAATCCGGAAGTCATGGCGCAGCATCAGGGAGCACTGGTGCTCAGGGCCGGCCGGCACGATGCCGCTTCTTTTCTTCCGATAGGCAGTTCGCAACTCGACCATATCTGGATAGTCGACCCCCTGGGGAACGTCATGATGAGATACGGTCGCGACGCCGATCCGTCACGAATCAAGAATGACCTTGCAAGGCTGTTGCGGGTGTCGCGGATCGATTGAATCCAGGTCTTGGCCGACAGGGTGCATGATAAACTTTGCCTTTGTCGGCCTCCTGCTCAAACCAGCCCCCACGTTCATGCTGACCGTCTACGCTCCCCTGATTTCGGCCAAGGTGCGCCAGTTTCACGCACTGACCAAGCCACGCGTGGTCACACTGATCGTCTTCTGCGCCATCATCGGGATGTTCCTGTCCACCCCGGGGTGGGTGCCTTTAGAGATACTCCTTGCCGGCAGTGTCGGCATATGGCTGGTGGCGGGCTCCGCCGCGGCGGTCAATTGTCTGGTCGAGCAGCGCATTGACGCCTTGATGGCCAGGACTCGCTGGCGGCCATTGCCGAACGGGGATCTGGGTCCCACCGAGACGATGGTCTTTGCCGGAATTGTGGGTGGCTTGGGCCTCTGGCTTCTGTACAACTTGGTCAATCCACTGACGATGTGGCTGACGCTGGGAACCTTTGTCGGTTATGCCGTGATCTATACGGTGATACTGAAGCCACTGACGCCGCAGAACATCGTCATTGGTGGCCTGTCTGGCGCGATGCCCCCGCTGCTGGGCTGGACAGCTGTCACTGGCGAGATTGCGCCCCAGGCGCTGCTGCTGGTGCTCATCATATTTGCCTGGACGCCTCCTCATTTCTGGGCCCTTGCCCTGTATCGCACCGAGGATTATTCCCGTGCCGGGTTGCCCATGCTCCCCGTCACGCATGGCAACCTGTACACGCGGCTGCACGTGCTGCTGTATACGCTCATCCTGTTTGCCTGCACCTTGTTACCCTTCATCGACGGCATGAGTGGTTTCCCCTACCTCGCCGCCGCGGTGGTGCTGGGTGGCATCTTCCTCGGGTATGCAATTAGGCTTTACCTGCGCTACAGCGACGCTCTGGCCCGCAAGACATTCAGATTTTCGATTGTCTATCTTGCGTCCCTGTTTGCTGCCCTGTTGATCGATCACTACCTTCCGCAATGAAGCTCAGCTCATTTTTGGTCATGCTGGCCATGGTGGTTGGAATGGCCGGCTGCGATTCGGCGGCTCCGAAATTCAACAATGCCGATATCACCGGGGCGGAATACGCGCGGGATTTTTCGCTGACTGACCACAACGGCAAGCCCAGGACACTGGCTGATTTCCGGGGCAAAGTGGTGACCGTCTTTTTCGGCTATACCCATTGCCCGGACGTCTGCCCGACCACGCTGTCTGAAATGAAGCTGGTGCTGAAGGAGTTGGGAGCAGACGCCAGCCGCGTCCAGGTATTGTTCGTGACGGTTGATCCGGAACGGGATACGCCCGAGATCCTCAGGCAGTATGTGCCTTCATTTGACCCTGGTTTCCTGGGTTTGTACGGCGATGCCAAAACCACTGGCGAGGTGGCCCGGAGCTTCAAGGTGTTCTACCAGAAAGTCCCTGGCGCCAAGCCGGACACCTATAC
>CAIPGJ010000885.1 GCA_903864555.1 uncultured Pseudomonadota bacterium
TATCAAGAACTGGCCATCCCCGAAAGCCGATCAACCGCCAACCCCGAAGAAGCCCACTTGCTGCTGGAGCGCCTGGCGCAGCTGCAGACACTGGGCGAACCCACCGACCCAGACCAGCGCCCGCTCACCATTGGCGTGATTGCACCGTACCGCGCCCAAATCAACTATTTGAAAGACGCCATCGAAGACCGCGCCGTGCTGAACGACTTGCTGCTGCAACGCAGACTCAGCGTGGGCACCGTCGATTCGTTTCAGGGCCAAGAGCGCGACATCATTGCCATCACTTTGACGCGCAGCAACCCCCAAGGCGAGATCGGTTTCCTGTCGGACATCCGCCGCATGAACGTGGGCATGACCCGCGCACGGCGCAAGTTGTTGTTGGTCGGCGATTCGTCCACGCTTTGCAGGCATCCGTTTTTTGGGGAGTTGTTGGCGTATGTGAAGGGGGTGGGGGGCTACCGCACGGCGCATGAGATGGCCAAACAGGTCTGAACCAGTCGCGACTCGATTCGTTATTGATCCTGCCCGATGAAGTAGGAGTGGCCTGTCTTGTTGATCCCTCTTAGTCATCCCGGGCGAAGACCCGGGATCCAGCGTTGAGCATTGCCATTTGCGAAGACCTGCTATGCATTCTGGATCCCGGCTCAAGGCCGGGATGACAAAGAAAAATCAAATTTCAATGACAAAGAAAAATCAAACTTCAATGACAAAGAAAAATTCAAACTTCACCGTGCCGAATCCATAGACCTAAATTGGTGCCCGTTCGTGCGCTGTTTGCCGTCAGGGGCCGTCAGTGTCAACCCGTGACAAAACGTCACGGGTAAGTCCACCGAACGTGACTAGCCCCAATTCAGGACTAACATGCCGCCTTGAACGTCTAGGAGAGCATCTTGCAAATCACCCCCATCCGCACAGATAAAGATTACCGCGCAGCACTGCGCGTGGTGTCAACGCTGGTGGACCAAGACCCGTCCCCTGACACGCCCGATGGCGAACGCCTGGATGTGCTCTCAACCTTGATTGGGGCCTATGAGCGCAAGCACCATCCGATTGATCTGCCAGACCCCGTGGAAGCCATCAAATTCCGCATGGACCAAGCAGGCCTGTCGATCAAAGACCTTGAGCCCATGATCGGGCAGCCCAACCGAGTCTATGAAGTGCTCAGCCACAAACGCCCCCTCACGCTGCGCATGATCCGAAACTTGAACAAAGGCTTGGGTATCTCTGCGCAAGTGCTTATCACAGACAACACGCACACTTACGGCCCGCCATCGGCGTGATGGCCCTGTACCGCTCTCAGCGTGGGCACCGTCGATTCGTTTCAAGGCCTAGAGCGCGACATCATTGCCATCACCTTGACACGCAGCAACCCCCAAGGCGAGATCGGTTTTGTCTGACATACGCCGCATGAACGTGGGCATGACCCGCGCACGATACGATTTCAATTCCATTCAAATCATATATTGATATGATTAAGCCATGAAATCATATCAACGTTGGATTTGGCAGCTGCCTGAGTGGCCAGCATTGGCTTTCGACGCGCAGCGAATCCAAGCGTCATTGGCGGCCGCAAGAACATCCCAAGGATTTCTTCTTGGCAAAGCGGAGGCGATTGGCCTGGAAGGGCTGCAGCCCCACATCCGCGACTCGCTGACGCAAGAGGCATTGACCACCTCTGCGATTGAAGGCGAAAAGCTGGACCCTGAAAGTGTTCGCTCCTCCGTCGCCCGGCGCTTGGGGCTGGACACGTCTGGGGCCCCCGTGCGCGAAGGCAGGCGCAACATCGAGGGGCTGATCGATGTGTTGCAAGACGCCACCCTCAACACCGATGCACCCTTGACGCTGGAGAGGCTGTGCAGTTGGCACGGGGCGCTTTTCCCCACGGGTTTTTCGGGCATGCAGCGCATCGATGTGGGCGCTCTGCGTTCTGTGCCCATGGAGATCGTCAGTGGGGCCGTGGGCCACAGCAAGCTGCATTACGCCGCGCCACCCGCTGAAGGTCTGGCCGAGCAGATGGACGCTTTTTTGAATTGGTTCAACCAAACCCAGCCCAAAGTCGGGCCGCAGCCCATGGACGGCTTGGTGCGTGCCGCTGTCTCGCATCTGTGGTTCGAGACGCTGCACCCGTTTGACGATGGCAACGGTCGTCTAGGCCGGGCCATCTTGCAACTGGCACTGGGCCAAGACATGGGCCAGCCTGGGCGAATCGTGACACTGTCGCGGCAAATCGAGTCGTGCAAAGACCAGTATTACCGCGAGCTAGAGCGGGCACAACGCTCCAAAAGCATGGACGTGACGGCATGGGTCGAATGGTTGCTGGCGCAAATTGATCTGGCCAACGAATTCGCCAACCGCACCATCGATTCCGCCATTCAACGCATTCGGTTTCAGGCCCAAATGGCATCGGTCTCTCTCAATGAGCGTCAGCAAAAAACCATGAAGAAGCTGCTGGACGCTGGCCCCAAAGGTTACGAAGGCGGCATGACCACGCGCAAGCACGAGCGGATTGCGCAAACCTCAACACCCACCGCCGCCCGAGACCTCATCGATCTGGAACGCCTGGGGCTGCTCACCCGGTACGGTGATGGCCGTTCGACACGGTATTACCCCGCGATAGAAGGCTGGGCCGAGGATGATGCCAAATTGGGCAAAGCCAGTGGGACTTGAGGTGCATGACACAAAGCGCGGTTTATGCCGCATTGAAACGCTTGGAGGAATCGACGTGAAAAGCTTGAAAGACGTAAAAGCCCAACTGTTGGCCAACCCCGTTGCTCGCAAAGCATACGACGCACAAGCGCCAGAGTTTGAATTAGCCCGTGAACTGATTGCAGCACGCACGCAAACAGGCCTGACGCAAGCCGATGTTGCCTCGATTCAAAAAGCGAGCAAAACGCTGGATCGCCTGCTTGCGCTGAAGGGTGTTGATGTGGATGCCGTCGTTGCTGATTTCAATGTGGAACGACAACGTGCCCAAACCCCCAAGAAGCCCAAATTCAAAGCAACATGAGTGATTGAGCGATCGTTCAGGATGCCAACATCCTGATCCGTTCGGTGCTGCGCCAATCCACCATTGCGCAAATCCTCTGCCAGATCAATGTAGGGCGTTACGCCGCTCTGACCTCGCTCAGCAAATCGGGGTGGCGATCCAGCACCTTGAGCAACTTGACCAAGGCCAGCGGAGGTTTGGTCTTGCCGTTCTCGTAGCGAGAAAACGCATTCACGCCACCGCCAAAAATATCGGCAGCTTCACGTTGGTCCAGGTCGAGCTTCTTGCGGACTTTGGCAATGTAGCTGGGGTCAACATAAGCAGCGTTCACTTGCCTTTGATGTACCCCAAGCAACTCGCTGTATCGGTCGCCGTGTTCGCGGTTCAAAACGACTTCGCCGCAGGCAGGGCAAAAATCACCCGTCACGTCGGGAATGGTGGTGCTTTCGCCCTTGTAGACATAGGGCATGTCGCGGGTATCGTGGATCAGTTCAGCCGCTCCACAGCATGGGCATTTCATGGTCACAGCTCCTTAAATGAAACAATCAAAACGTCGTCGATGACAGTCAGCTTGAGATACACCTCAGCGCCGCTGGTGGTCTTGGCGTGGTAGACGTCCTGCCAAATCCGGTGATCCGCATGGGTCGTCATGCTCTTGTAAAAGTTGGCAGAGGTCAGAGACATGACGACGGCACACATTCCGGCCAGGTCGCTGATGCCAAGCTCAAGAGCCCCATTGAACGCGCTCGCTGTCGCCCTGACATGACCACCCTCGACCAACGCCTGAACAACGGCCAGCTTGCAGTGAGGGTTACTTTTCTCCATGGCAAATTATAACCAAGTAGGTTGATTTGGTGGGTGGGTTAACGACCAAGCCATGATGCATTTTCAAAATCCTACCTCGATAAGTTTTTGACGGTGGACAAGCGCCAGAGTTTGAGCTGGCCCGTGAACGGATTGCCGCACGCACGAAAGCGGGCCTGACGATAGGCGATGTGGCCGCACGCATGGGTACGACCCAAAGCGTGGTGGCACGCATCGAAAGTGGCAGGGGCACGCCATCCATGCGAACAGTCCAACGCTTTGCCAGTGCCGTGGGAGCGCGTGCCGTGGTGCGCATGGAGCCTTTGACGGCTGCATGACCCGCTGCTGCAACGCAGGCTCAGCGTGGGCACCGTCGATTCGTTTCAGGGCCAAGAGCGCGACATCATTGCCATCACGCTGACGCGCAGCAACCCCCAAGGCAAGATCGGCTTTCTGTCTGACATCCGCCGCATGAACGTGGGCATGACCCGCGCACGGCGCAAGCTGCTGCTGGTGGGCGATTCGTCCACGCTTTGCAGGCATCCGTTTTTTGGGGAATTGTTAGCTTATGTGAAGAGCGTGGGGGGATATCGCACTGCGCGTGCGATGGGCAAGCCGACATGAGTCTTTGAATGCTGCTTCGGCGAAGTTGGCAAGCTGGTTTGGCTTGAAAGGCTTGGGCTGCTCACCCTATATTGCGACGGACGTTCGGCAAGGCCTCACTCGGCGATATAAAAATGGGTCGATGCGAATACCATGTTAGGAAAAGCCAGCGAGAAATCGGACAGTTTGGTGGGGTGAAGACAGGGGGATCATTAAGCTTTGGCGCATCAGCTATTTCGGGACTTTTCCGCTGAAAGTGCGCACGTCGCGGCAATGAATCATGTCGGAGCGGTGTGTGCGAATCTATGAAGGGTGGCTTAAGGTTGGGTGCAGTCAGTCGTGTGAGCCGTCGACCAGGACCGTCATCGCCCCGAGGCAGGATTAAATCGGGGCTGACTCGCCGACCTTAAACAGTCGCTCAGTGTTGTGGGTGTGAGGTTCAGTGAGGCGTCGAATTGACCAGAAGGCTAGGTCTCAACATGCGACTGCTCGGGTTGATCAAACACTCATTCAACGATAAGGTCATTCACCCTCTTGCAAGTATCTTTGATACTCCGACATCGCTGCGAAAGACGTACGTAAATCTGGCTCACGGGAGACCGCAGGATCAATCACAATTGAAACGGCCTCATTAAGACGATCAACTGCCTCTTGAATCAGATACGATGGTAAAAACCGAATGATTCGGGATCCTGCCGACAGAATCATTCCAAGAGCACGTACCTGATTGCTCTTCTTTTGCATATCGCAAACTATTCCACCGCTGGCCCCCGACAGATTTTCGTATGGTGCTGCGTTTGGCAACGCGGAAATGAAAGGCTCACCTCGGTCAAATACGCATAGACCATTGACAATGTGGCGCTGTACCGGAGTTTCGTGAGTGAACCCGTCACGAGGTTCATCAAGAAATGTGAAACTGTTTCGCTCGAAAGGATAGCCCGCGGCGAAGAGAAGTTGTCCAGCAATAAACTTCTCTTTTGGCAGCATTGGCGACACCTTGGCGTCAAAGTCCAGGAAGTTATCAGGCTGATGATGCGGAAACGGATTAAATAACTCAACCAAGACCAGATCGGAAGTGTCGATTGCGATCCCTTTGTTCGCAATGAGATTGCCAATAAGGTGCAATCGCGCTGGCATCATAAAGTCGTAGAGGCTCTTTACTTGATAACGATTGCGGGCTGTGATCCAAAATGGAGAATCATTGCTAAATTCAAAATTGGTCATGTTCTGCAGCACATGGTGAGCGGTAAGTAGATAGAAAAACCCGCTCTTGCGTATTAGGATTCCACTGCCGGACCCAAAAGTTTGGTCCACGTGGAAGTGTCCACGCTCTTCGACCGTGTGATTGAGGTGATTAAAGAAAATGCGACGGGCTGACTTGATCGTATTTGATGTTTTCGTGCTTTCGAAGGCTCGTTCAAACTGGCGTTTTTTCATGAAATTTTTCTGATGTACGTTCTGGTGATCGGTTGAGACTTAACGCCGGAACTCGGCGGCGCAGTGAGAAGCTCGTTAGACGAGTTCTGACCAGCACTACGATCAGGAAGAGTCGACATACTTTCCAGCACCGATTAATCCGATAGCATCGAGCGGGTTAACTCCCTAATGATCCATCATTGGACGCATGAGCTTCAACCATTCTCGGCCTTTGCAGAGCAATCCCATCGAAGAAGTAGTCCAAGACATACCTGTCAAACGAATCAAGCTCTTTCACTTTTTCAAGTATTTCTGGCTGCATCGCCCTCAGCAACTCAATTGCCGAATGAAGGTCCAGCTTTTCGTTCTCGAAATTGACGAGACCAGAGGCGTGTATTTTCTTAGCCAGCATGCGTGGCAACCCATACTCTTCAAGCTCTATTACGCAAGACGGCAGAAAAGCCTTGGAAAGCCTCGCGATGAAAGGAGAGATGTCTATCTTGTTCTCAGGAACGATTTCCATCTGAATGACGTTAACGTCATTCAACAACGCAGTCAGTTTGTAAGTGGCATTGCGTTCCATCTTGAAGAACTCTTCGATGGTCACATCCTGTTCGGAAAGTTGATCTAAGAGTTCGGGAATTGAAAGAGTCCAATTCGACGACATGACTCTGATGAACTCAACAAATTTTGTGAAGGTGGCATCCCAACCGGCTGGTACTAATTTGATGACTTTGTGGAGTATCCAAGCCCAGTATTCGTTAGAGGATGCGTTGAGAGAGGCAAGCCCTCTCCAAGTCTTTTTGTCGCTATTTATAGCCAAAGCGATCGCTGCTATCAACTCTGTGTCGCCAGAAATCAACAATCCTTCGTCTTTAAGGCGATCAAACGACTCCCGCCCCAATATCTGTGCCATGTCCTCGTTGTACTGCAGGAGTTTCGCCAACTGCTTTTTGGTTAGCTCCTTCTTGTACTTCTCATCGTCCACATCCGCGAGTAATTCATCAGGGAAGGTTAATTCCAACTGAGTATCGGTAGGTGATGGCGGCTCTTCGAGAATGTATATATTGCCTACGAAATGTCTGAACATCCGACCTCCACGACCGATGATGTTTCGATACGTGAAATCGTTCAGTTTTAGTTTCCCGTTCTTGTTGCTCCAGACGATGACGTTTTCCGCAGATGTGTTTACCCCTTCGATGATGGAAGATGTGGACACAAGAGTTTGCAACCCGCCTTTTTCCTCCTCGAAAAGTCGAACTTGTATCTGGCTCAGGGAACGGTGAAGCTGACCGGTGTGAAAGCCAATGCCTCGTTTCACCAAAGCGGTCAGTTTCCAGTTCGGATGGTAGTTCGTTGAGAGCCACGAAGAGAAAGCGGATAGCAACTCACTGTGTTCTTTTTCTATATTTTCGATGAGTAGGGTAGCCACACTATCGACATTCGAATAAGTGCCAGCGTAAATCAACGACTTGGTCTCTTGCTTTCCAAGAATCTGCAACAGTACATCGTTCTTCTTCTGGGCATCCTTGTTGATGTCCTTGTAAAGCTCATACTTTTCAAGGAACACCGTATTGAAATCTAGCCGCAAGAACAGCATGTCCTTTGTGAATGGATTGTCGTTAAGGGCTGAAATATTGGGAGCCAGATAGTATTTCTGAGCAGCCTTTGCGCCCAACTTCATCATGGCTTTCAGGAGCGCAGGCGACCGCTCCTTGTCGAAATCCTGGCTCGCTTTATAAAACTCATCGACGACAAGCAAATCAAGCCTTTCGAGCTTGTCGCAATACTGGATTGCCCGCTCTTGCGGGAAGATGAGGATGTTCTTCTCTCCGAGTTCGACCTCCGATGTCGTCACAATTTTGTACTCAGCAGAAAATTTCTTGCTTAATCTACGCCGGGTCTCATCGGTCAGTGCGATGGTAGGTACCAGTATCAGAACGTTGTTAGGCTTCTTGATTGCGATGTAGGCATCAATGATCAAGCTTTTGCCAAAGCTTGTCGGAGCGCTAATTGCGAGATTGTCACCATCCAGAAGGTGCTTCAAGACCAATGACTGTTCGCTGTGTAGCGTGATATGAGTCTCTTGCCCGATGTCCACTTTGAAGGACTCGTAGATGAATCTATCTTGCCAACTCGACGTATCAGGGTCGAGATAGGGGAATAGTCCCGACTCCCTGATTAGGTGATTGATGAGCGGGGAATACGAAATCCCTTCTCTACCGAGTTGGTCGAGCATGCGAATCAGCCGATTTCTCGCCTCTGTTCCGTCGTTGGCTTGAAGCAGGTCATTGATGACCGCACATTCTTCGTAGATTTCCATTGATCTCTAAGCCTTGTGAAAGGCTACTTCGTTTGAAAACTGGTTGATCAGCTTTTCTCTGTCTGGAATCGGAAAAAGGATGATGTGAAATTTGACTTCCGCGTATTTTGAAACCGTGTCAGATAGGGATGAAATCTGCTTTTCGAAATATGAGGATGCTCGTTCGAGATGGTATTTCTTGACGCTTTCCCTGTATGCGTCATTCATTTCCTTAGTTGAAGCGGTGATGGAGCACTCATGCAACAGAAGGATTGGAACGTGAATCTTCGGCTTGATCGGGTCTATCGACTTTTTCGCAGCTAGTGCATCTTTGATCTTTGCAGCCAACTCCTGATTAGCGACCAGTCGGTCGATGTCTGAAGCGTTGGTGATTATGCTGTTTTCCTTTTTCAGCTTAGCGGTATTCAGCGAGTTACCAACGGATTGAACGATTGCCGGAAGCCTCGCGTCTTCGATGCTATTAAAGAACTTCGCCTCCCCGAACCAAAGAGAGAAGTCGTTGTTTCCTTCGAGGACGATATGAACGCTGTCTGCGCCTTTCGCGTTGTCCTGTGCGTTCTGCTTGTAGAAAATCTTCGGAACCACTGGCAACGCGCCGTAGTGATGATGCATGATTCCGTATAGGACGATTTCAGCCAGTTCGCTGCCCTTCCCTATGTCACCTGCTTTGTCAGTTAGGCGCAGGTTCTTTGCTGATTCGCGCAGCGAGGATCTGTTTTGTCCAATGAGTTTTTCCCGCTCTTGAGCCGATAGAGCAGTTAGGGCAATGTTGTCCCAGATGAAATTTTCGAAATTTTCATAGCGCCACTTTTCATCTTCGAAGTCGTTAACAAGGCTCAGAACACTCTTGTTATCGACGGGAGTAAGAGCCGTATCTGAGAAAATTTTCAGATAGAGGTCGTCGACAAGTATTTCGAAGTTCATCTTTTCAATCGTCTCTTTGCGTCACGCATCTCGTATAGGAGAAGCCCTCTTTTTTCCCGTCCTTGAGAACCGCACAAAAACACTGAGAGCCGAATTTCTCTGGCATTACCTCAAAATAATTTATACCAGGACCAACCTTTGTCTGATAACTCGGGTGTCTCTTGAACAGTTCCGCAAGGTGTATGGCATCCTCTGCAGAAACGATTTCACTCGGAACATAGCGATTCAACATTTCCTTGAAAAAGGCGTGCGCCTTACTTTGATTGTCGAAGCTGATTGTTTCGAGAGTCACAGGTTTTCCTCTTGCCATTTAGTCCTCCACTAATCCAATTCAAACATTTATCTGAGCGATGCTACGCCGAATCGATCGTCATAATCACTGGCAAATAACAAACCAATCCCCCAATTTAAAGGTCGGCCGCTGCGGTTGGCGCATGGTGAGTTCATTGCTATGAGGGGCATTGAGTGACCGTGGTTCTGGAAGAACTGACAAAGTCGGCTCTTGGCGGAGTTCCAACCTGCGCGCGGTATCTCTGACCGGCAGCAACTACTGCAAAGAGGCCGTTCGCGTAACGTGTCGATCTTCGACATTGTTTAAATTCGGTCATATTTTTATTAGCTTACTGTCGCTTCGGTTTTGCGTGTTTTCTTCCCGGCTGGCGCAGGCAGCAAGCTGGTGATGCGCTGATAAAGCTCGAACAGGAAGGCCACGCGTTCGGCGTCGGAGGCGTAGGACTTTTTGCCGCCGCTGGGTTGGTATGCGGCGTCTACGGCGGTGTCTAGTTTTTGGTGGGCCTTGAGCAGGGCCGGGGGCATGGTCAGTGGGTCGTACAGGTCGGCCAGTGAAGAGCTTGCGAATTGGGCGCGGGCGTCGAGCACGCATTGGGCGGCTTGTTCGATGGCGGTGCGGAGTTTGTCGCTGAGTGGCTCGCCAGCGAAACCGGGCCAAGGGAATGTGTTGTAGGTCAGTTTGACCGAATAGCGGATATCACTTTTCAAGCGCCCAGCCGTTACATCGACCCAAGCCCTGTGCATGAGGCTTGATAAGACTCCGAATTCGTAAAGTGATGCGTTTGGAATCAGTTGAAGGTCGTTTGCCGCGACTACGGTTGCCGGTAAATAACCCAGCGGCAAATATCTTCGATTTTCAGATGAGGTACGCGGAATTGCCAGGTAATTTCCATCGATCGGCTGCCGATCTTCCGTGAACCAAGTAGGTGTTGCAGCTTTTTGGCGAGTCGCTAATTTTTCGCTCACTTCCCGCATTTTTTGTACTGCACGTACCCTGAGCAAAACTTCCGGCATGGCTCTAAGAATATGAGGCGGGCAATCCTTTAACCAAAGGCAATAGCGCAACTCATTCCGGAGAAAACCTACCCCACCAAGATACGGCCGCAACCATGCTTCTGCTGCAGGCTCTTTTTCTATGAGTGCGTTTTTTTCGGATGGTTCTAGGATGAGATTTCCACCATCGGCCGGGATGCTGCCATTGACGATTTCTGTCATTGAACAAATCGGGCGCATCGTTGCACTTGCGATTACGTCTGGACCATCGATCAAATATGGATTGATGTTCTTGGCAGGCACAGCCAAAGGCGTGCCCTTGACGTCTTCGTATTCGAAAATCGTTTTGTCCGCGTGATCCTGGAAGCCAAAGCCCACGATCACGCAATGCACTGCGGCTTTGCCTCTGGCTTCGTTGCTCCAGTTGAAGGTGCGATGGGCAAATTGAATGCGGATGCCTTTGCTCAGCATCCAACCCCACAGAACGCCCACTTGTTCACCTTGGGTGATGCTGTTGGTGGACACAAACGCACTGCGGCAGGTAGGGGCGCCATGCATGTAGCGTGCGGCTTTGACGTACCAAGCCGCCACAAAGTCGAGCAAGCCAGCATTGTCGATGCCCTCAAACACAAGGCGCGTGTCTTCACGTTGCGCATCGTCCATGAACTTGGCACCCACAAACGGCGGATTGCCCAGCACATAACTGCACCGCTCCGCAGGCAGCACCTCGCTCCAGTCCAGCCGCAGTGCGTTGGCATGGCGGATTTGTGGTGAGCTTTTGAGTGGGATGCGGGCAAAGTACAGGCCAAACTCCACGCTCACCCGCAGGTTCATTTGGTGGTCCACCAGCCACAGGGCCACTTGGGCAATTTGTGCCGGAAACTCTTCGATCTCGATGCCAAAAAACTGGTCCACGTTCACGCCGATCAGGCTGTGCACATCCATCGTCAGCTGGCCTTTGTGGGCGCTCAGTTCGTGGTCGGCCCGCAGCACCTTCAGCTCCAGCTCGCGCAGTTCGCGGTAGCTGATCA
>CAIPGJ010000886.1 GCA_903864555.1 uncultured Pseudomonadota bacterium
GCACGCGTCTGGCTGGAACTCGGCCAACACCTGCAGAAGCAATGGCAGCTGGCAGGCGCACTCGATGCCGTCTCAAAGGCCATCGCCCTGGATCCGTCGATGGTCGCCGCCTGGGAGCGCCAGGGGGCTCTCCTGCTTGTGCTCAAGCGGGAAGCCGAAGCTCGGCAGTCCCTGGACCAGGCAGTCTTGCTCGACCCTAAAAACCCGATGGCCTGGTTCACCCGCGGCAACGTCATGCAGGCGCTCGACTGCTACGAGGATGCGCTGAATTGCTATGACAAGGCAATTGCCGCAGATTCCGGGCTGGATGATGCCTGGTCGGCACGCGCCAGCCTGTATGTCTCCGATGTGGCCAACGTCGATCGCGCCATCGCCGAGAGCCGACGAAGCTGGTCCAGCTTCGTCGGCCATGTCATGGAAAACGTGAAAGCACAGCCGCAGGCTGTCACGCTTCAGCACTTCCGGCTCAGGCACGACCTGGAGCAGGCAGCCTACCTGCGTACCCGTGACTATCCGGCGGAGGGAGTTGCGGATTTCATGGCCACCGCGGAGCGCCTGCTTGCGTCAGCCGGGTCATCCGATACAGCAATCAGCCCTTCGGCAGCAGACTGGGCTTGCATGAGGCCGTATCTGCAAGCGCCGCTCTACTATGAAATGCCGCAACTCTTCGGAACCTGCCTCAATCCGGACAACGACTGGCAAGCCATCGAGGAAGCCTATCTGTCAGGCTCACCACAACTGGTAACCATCGACAATTTTCTTTCCACCGAAGCGCTTGCAGCCTTTCGCGAGTTCGCGCTGGTCTCGAAAATCTGGCTGACCGAGTACGTCAACAAGTACCTCGGTGCATTCGCCAATCGTGGCTTCCTCTCGCCGCTGCACCTGCAACTGGCCCGCGAGTTGTCCTCCACCATGCCCAGGGTTTTCCAGGACTACCGCCTGACACAGCTCTGGGGTTTCAAGTACGATGCCACGATGGGACAGGGAATAAATGTGCATGCCGATTTTGCGCGGGTCAACCTGAACTTCTGGCTTACCCCCGACGAATTCAACCTCGACCCGGCCAGCGGCGGGTTGAAGGTGTATGACGTGCCCTCACCGAATGACTGGCCCTATTACGACTACAACGAGAACGAGAAGAAAATCTACGGATTCCTCGCAGACAAGCACGCCCAGTGCGTGAAAGTACCGTACCGGTGCAACCGCGCGGTCCTGTTCAATTCCGCACTGTTCCACGAGACCGACGAGATCCATTTCCAGCCCGGCTATGAAAGCAGGCGGATCAACTTCACCTATCTGTTCGGAAGGCAACTGTGAGCATGGCCTGCAACCAGCAACCCGCTCCCGCGGCGCGCTCCGAACCCTCCCCGGTACGGCACAAGCGCTTCGCCGGAGGCATTCTTGCCGCCCTGGCGTTCGCCGTTTTCGCCAACGCTGCAAGTGCCCAGATACTGCCCAGGAACATTCCCCTTGAAGCCAAAAGGGCGCAGGTGCGACATCTCCAGGAAATGCTGCTCTCCATCGATGGCAAACCCGTCATGCTGTCACCCGGAGGCCATATTCGTGATCGAAACAACCTGATCATCGTGCCCTCCCAGCTACCCGCGCTGGGCGCATTGGGACGCTATCTTCTGGACACGAATGGGCAGGCATCTCGCGTCTGGTTGCTGACCGCGGAAGAGGCGGCCGGCAATGACAAACAGGCCGCATCGCGCTGATGCGGAAATCTGGAGCCTGACCTCATGAACGGCATCGAGCGGGCCAAGGCGTTGTTTGCTGAAGGATTATCCCTGTACGGTGCAGCACGGTTTGCCGAAGCCGAGGGGCGTTTCCGCGAGGCCGACATCCTGGCACCGGGGCGCGTGTCGATATTGGGCAACCTGAGCGCCGCGCTGCTGCGCCAGGACAAGGTCAGCGAGGCCGTGGCGTTTGCCCGTCAGGCACTGCAGATCGAGCCGGACAATATGGAAGCCTGCCTCAACCTGGCGGCCTGCCTGGAGAAGGATGGCCTGCTGGAGCAAGCCCTGGGGCAATTTCGCAAGGCCGCTGCGCTGCGACCGCAGTCGGCCGAGGCCTGGTTCGGTTGCGGACATGTCCAGGCTGCCATGAAACAGTACGATCAGGCTCTCGCCAGCTACGACAAGGCCCTCGCCATCAAGCCTGATTTCACCGATGGCTGGACACGCTATGCAGCCGTGCTCAAGGACCTGCACTGGTACGACGATGCCCTTGTGGCCAATCAAAAGGCCCTGACCCTTGACCCGGCCCATCGCGACGCACTGCTGCTGCATGCCGTCACTCTGCGCAAGACGCACCGCTACCGCGAAGCCTCGGACCAGCTGCAGCAGCTCCTGGCCATCGATCCAGAACATGCACAGGCATGGCTGCTGCTGGCCGTGAATCTGGAGGAGGTCAAGGATTACGAGGCTGCCATGCAGGCAGTAGAGCGTGCGCTGGCACTGCAACCCTCCCTGGACCAGGCCTGGTACACCAGGGGCACGCTCAACCAGAACATGGGCAACTACCAGGCGGCGCTTGCCTGCCTGGACCGTGCAATCGAGGCCAATCCGGACATGACGGTGGCCTGGGCAGCGCGCGCGGGGCTGCAGGTGGCCAGTCCGGACAATGCAGAGGGCGCCATCAAGGCCAGCCTGGACAGCCTCGGCGTCTTTCTTGCCACCGAGTTCGCCCCGGACAAGGTCGTGCAAGCACGCACATCGCGCGTGACCAGTGGCCTGGCAGTGCCGCTGTTCCGCATCAAGCATGATGTCCAGCAGGCGCAGTACCTGCAATCCGCCGGGTATGACGTGCCTGGCATGGCTGCCTTCCTGGAAACCGGCCAGCGCCTGATGGGAAAACCCGACAGGCTGGACGCCGACGATGCCACCATCCCGGTCACCCGGGACGAACTCTCGGCCCTGCTGCCCTACTGGCGCGCGCCGCTGCTCTACCCCATGCCGGACGCATTGCCAGCCTGTCTCAATCCGGACAACGACTGGCGCTCGATCGAGGAAATCTACCTCGCAGGAACTCCCGAGGTGGTGCGCATCGACAACTTCCTGGCACCCGGGGCGCTGGCGGCCTTCCAGGAGTACGCGCTGGTTTCCAAGGTGTGGCTGACCGAATACCCGGACAAATACCTCGGGGCGTTTGCCAACCAGGGCTTCATTTCAGGCCTGCACCTGCGCCTCGCGAGCGAACTGCGCAAGGCCATGCCGCGGGTCTTCCTCGATTACGGCCTCACCCAACTGTGGGGATTCAAATACGACACGACATTGGGCAAAGGCATCAACGTGCATGCCGATTTCGCCCAGGTGAACCTCAACTTCTGGATCACCCCGGACGAGTACAACCTGGCGCCGGAAGCCGGCGGGCTGAAGTTGTTTGACGTGCCCTCCCCTGCCGACTGGAGCTTCGTCGATTTCAATGTCAACAAGAACAAGATCTACGAATTTCTCGATCGGCACAACGCCAAAAGCATCGTCGTGCCGCATGGGTGCAATCGCGCCGTGCTGTTCAATTCAGCCCTGTTCCACGAAACCGACCGCATCCTGTTTGCCGAAGGCTATCGCAGCCGCCGGGTGAATTTCACCTATCTTTTCGGCAAGCAGTTGTGAACCCGGCAAGGCTTTCGTCCGGTGCAATGGGCTGGTCGGACCGTTGATCGCAGTCGCCTCAAGAGACCGGAATGGGTGACTTCGAACGTGCCCGCAGCCTGTTTGGCGAAGGTCTGGCGCTGTACGGCGAGGAACACTACGCCGAGGCGGAAATGCGATTTCGCGAAGCCAACCGCCTTGCCCCGGGTCGCGTCTCCGTGCTGGGCAACCTCAGCGCCGCACTGCTGCGCCAGGACAAGGTCCGCGAAGCCCGCGAATTCGCCCGGGAGGCCAGCCGGATCGAGCCCGACAATCCGGAAGCCTGCCTGAACCTGGGCGTCTGCATGGAGAAGGAAGGCGAACTGGAACAGGCGCTGCAATGCTTCCGCAAGGCAGCCGCGCTGAGATCGGATTCAGCGGAGGCCTGGTGCAACTGCGGCCACGTACTCAATGCCCTCAAGCGGCACGAGGAGGCCCTGGCAAGCTACGACAAGGCGCTTGCCCTGAAGCCGGATTTCGCCGACGCCTGGACCAACCGCGGCAGCACCCTCAACGAAATCGGGCGGTCGGCTGAAGCGCTGGCGAACCACGACCGTGCCCTCGCCCTCCAGCCGGCCCATGCGGAGGCCTGGTACAACCGGGGCAATGTCCTGGCGCAGTTGAGGCGCCACGATGAAGCGATCGAATGCCATGCGCAGGCCCTGAAACTGAAGCCGGCGTTCATCGACGCCCACATCAACAAGGCGGTCTCGTTGCTGACCCTGTGCCGCTTCGAACAAGGCTGGGAGGAATACGAATGGCGCTGGTCCAGCCCCGCCTTCCCCAGTGCCAGGCCCATCACCATTGCGCCGCCATGGGATGGCCAGTACGTGGACGGCACACTGTGGGTATGGGCCGAGCAGGGCATCGGTGACGAAATCCTCTACTGCAGCCTGCTGGACAGCCTGCGTCCGCTGGCGCGCCGGATCATGGTGACGGCAGACAGACGCTTGCTGCCCATGCTCAGCCGGTCCTTTCCCGGCATCGACTTCCGGGACAGCCAGTCTGTGGTGCCGCCCGGGCTGGCGGATCGCCAGACCGCCATGGGCAGCCTCGGCCGGCATCTGCGCCGCACGACTGCGGAGTTTCCCTCTGGTGCAGCAGGCTTCCTGAAAGCCGATGCCCACCGCTCCGCCGCATTCCGCGCCCGGATCAGCCTTCCAGGCGAGCGTGTCTGCGGCATTGCCTGGGCCAGCAAGAACGTGAAGTTCGGCCCGCTGAAATCACTCAGGCTCGCCGACCTGCTGCCGGTGCTGAAACTGCCAGGCCTGCGTTTTGTCGACCTTCAGTACGGCGACACGGCCGAGGAGCGTGCCGGACTGACGCAGGCACACGACCTCACCATCCGGCATCTGGATGACCTGGATTGCTTCAACGATATCGAGGGACTCGCCGCACTGATCGATGCCTGCGACTTCGTCGTGACCAGCAGCAACGTCACCGTCCACCTTGCCGGCGCCCTGGGCAAGCCCGCCCATCTGATCACCCCGGCATCGCGGGGCAAGATCTGGTACTGGCACGAAAACCAGCCGCGCAGCCTGTGGTACCCCTCGGTGAGGATGCACTGGCAGGCCGCGGATCGCAGCTGGCATGGGGCGATTGCGGAAATCAGCCGCGAAATCAGTCAGGCCTAGCGGCCCCGCTGCATTTCAGCATGCCATGCTTGCTTCAATGCGGCAGGCATCCTGACCGGAGACGCCTCGTGCTTGGCCCGGGATGCTTTCCGATATGATAGGGGCCATCATTCGCATCACCACCTCCGGGGGGCGATTCCTGCACGCCGGCACGGCCTGCACCACCTGTGCTTCACTGAACCATTGTCAATATGACCAAGAAAGTCTATCTGCGCACCTTTGGCTGCCAGATGAACGAATATGATTCGGCCCGCATCACCGACACGCTGCATGCGGCCGAGGGCTATGAACAGACCGCGGATCCGGCCGAGGCCGACCTCATCCTGTTCAATACCTGCTCGGTGAGGGAGCGGGCCCAGGAACGCGTGTTCCACGACCTGGGCCGGGTGCGCGAGTTCAAGCAGGCGAACCCCGCGGTCATGATAGGCGTGGGTGGATGCGTCGCCAGCCAGGAAGGCGGGCGCATCATCTCCCGCGCTCCCTACGTCGACGTGGTCTTCGGGCCGCAGACCCTGCACCGCCTGCCGGAACTGCTGGCCGAGCGCCGCCGCACCGGCAAGCCGCAGGTCGACATCAGCTTTCCCGAGGTTGAGAAGTTCGACAACATGCCACCGCCACGGGTGCAGGGTGCCTCGGCCTTTGTTTCCATCATGGAAGGCTGCAGCAAGTACTGCAGCTTCTGCGTGGTTCCCTACACACGCGGGGAGGAAGTATCCCGCCCTTTCGAAGACGTGCTGACCGAGATTGCCGGACTCGCTGTTGAAGGGGTCAGGGAAGTCACGCTGCTGGGACAGAACGTCAACGCCTACCGGGCCACGCTCGAAGGCGAGGCGGCTGACTTTGCCATGCTACTGGAATACGTCGCCGACATCCCCGGCATCGAGCGCATCCGCTACACCACCTCCCATCCACGCGAGTTCTCCACACGGCTCATCGAAGCCCATGCCCGCATCCCCAAGCTGGTGGCGCATGTGCACCTGCCGGTGCAATCAGGCTCGGACCGCATCCTGGCGGCGATGAAACGCAACTACACGGTGCTCGAGTACAAGTCGATCATCCGCAAGCTGCGCGCGGCGCGTCCTGACGTGTGCATCTCGTCGGACTTCATCATCGGCTTCCCTGGCGAGACCGAGGCCGATTTCGAAGCCACCATGAAGCTGATTGCCGATGTCGGGTTCGACGACTCGTACTCCTTCATCTACAGCCGCCGCCCTGGCACGCCTGCCGCGGAACTGGCCGATGACACCCCGCATGAGGTCAAGGCTGAACGCCTGCAGCGCGTGCAGGCCCTGATACAGGCCGGCGCCGATGCCATCAGCCAGGCCATGCTGGGCTCGCTGCAGCGAGTGCTGGTTGAAGGCCCCTCGCGCAAGCGGCCGGATGAGCTTGCGGCGCGCACCGACAACAACCGCGTGATCAACTTTCGCGGCCCGGCGAATCTGGCGGGACAGTTCGTCGAACTGAAAGTCACCGGGGTGCTGACCCACACCTTGCGTGGCGAGCTTTCGACGCCCGTGCAGATGACCTGAACGGACTGCACAGGGATGCAAGCTCTCCGTTAAACTAGTGCGTCCTGCACAGAAACAGCGATATCCCGGATTGAAACTCAAACCCGTCGAACTGCGGCTCGAGCCAGTCGACAACAAGCGTCTTTCCAACCTCTGCGGCGCGCTGGACGAAAATCTGCGTCAGATCGAGACCGCGCTGGACATTTCCATCTCCCGGCGTGGTGAACGCTTCACCCTGCGCGGCAATTCGGCGCAAGCCGAGCTGGCTGCGCTCCTGCTGGAACGCTTCTACAACGACGCCAGGCGCCCCTTGTCACTGGATGACATCCAGCTGGGTCTGGTCGAATTCCGGCGCCAGTCCCATGCGCCGGCAGACACCAGGGCCAGGGTCGCCGACGGGCTACCCGGTGACGAACCGCCGCTTGCCACGCGACGCACCGACCTGCGCGGGCGCACGCCCCGCCAGCGTGAATACATCCGCAACATCCTGGACCATGACATCACCTTTGGCATCGGGCCCGCGGGAACCGGAAAGACCTACCTCGCGGTGGCCTGTGCCGCAGATGCGCTCGAACGCGACACCGTCAAGCGCATCGTGCTGGTGCGTCCGGCAGTCGAAGC
>CAIPGJ010000887.1 GCA_903864555.1 uncultured Pseudomonadota bacterium
CAGGCCGAGGACGCCGCCAACTGTATTCCCGCTGCAAGAAGCAAAGAAGCACGCATGAAACCTCTCCCTTTGAAAGATCGCTCGTTGGTGACTCCAGGACTCACGCCCATTCAAACCATTCGCAGAACCCCCGGCCCATGATCCACGTCTTGTCTTCCGACGACAGCCATGGCATTTCCTCGGTAAACATGGTGATCGCCTGGCGGTACGTGCAAGGCAGGCGTGTCAGGTCAGTGCCCCAGAACATCCGGCGCGGACCGAAGGCCTCATACGCCTGGCGCACGTAGGGATGCAGCCGTCGATAAGGATAGACGTCGGTCGTATAGAAAGGCAGGCAGCTTGCATTCACCGATATGTTTGGATGCCGGGCCAGCACCAGCAAGCGGTCAAAGTGCGCGAATGCGGCCTCGTCCTTGTCCCGCTGGTCGAGGCCAAAGTGCATCACCGTGATCTTCACGCCGGGATGCCTCCCGGCCGCCTCGCCCAGCAGGTGCATGTCATCATGGGAAATGGCCAGCACCACGGGAACCCTGGCGGCCTCGGCTTCCGCCCACAGCCAGTCCTCCGCGGCATTGCCCTGTGTCTTGAAATTGAGGCGAAGGGCCAGCATGCCCGGCTGCTCACGCCAGCGTGCAATACAGCCGCGCTCGGACGGCCTGTCAATGTCGAGGAGCCCCATCACGCAGAAGCGGTCGGGGTTCTGCACTGCTGCCGCCAGCACCAGATCGTTGCGGTCACCCTCCAGTGGCGGGGGTGCCAGCATTGCCCGCTGCACACCGGCCGCATCCATCTCGTGCAATAGGTCGTCCCTGGAAAATGGCACTGTCCGATGCACCCGATAGGGCGTCTGCACCCAGGGCCGCTCGGGCGTATCGGCTGCCCAGATGTGCACTTGTGCATCGACGATGAACATTGAGCATGGCCTCGCGAAAACTACTTTGCAGGACGCCTGACGTTTGAGGCAGATTTCGCACCCGCCAGCTTGACCACCGGTTTTCCGGCCAGCGCCGGATTGAGCTTGAGCTTGAGCGCCATTTCGCGCGAGGGAATCGGCATGGAGGAATCGGCCAGCACGGGCAAGCCGCGGTGCGGCTCGATGGCGAGACCCCGCCGGGCGGGCGGCGTGCCCGGCCGCGGGCCACCGATGACGATCTCCCCGTTCTCGAAGGCATAGGTCGTGCCGTATTCCTTCGACATGGTGTCCAATTTCTCCATCACGCGCAGGATGTCCCGGCGCTTGTGCAGGTAGGGCTGCCATTCCTTGCTGATGCCCACGGGCAGGATGCTGTACCTGACAATCTTCCCGCCGCGCACATGGCACTTGACGATCAGGCTGTCGGAGCCGAAGTGCGCCTGCATCACGCCATCCATGACGAAATTGCCCATGCAGTAGCTGATGAGCTTTGACTTGTACATCTCCATGCCCATGATGGAATGCGGATGCGCGCACATGACGTAGTCGGCTCCCGCATCGATGGCGGCACGACTCAACTCCTTGAGATAGCCGGCTGGACGTCCGAAGCCCCATGAAATCCCGCCATGGAAGGCGACCAGTACGATGTCGGCCTTCTTGCGCGCGGCGCGCACGTCGGCAAGCATGCGCTCCTGGTATTCATCGTCGGGGATGGTCCAGACGATGGGGGCATATCCGGGCTGGTACAGGATGTTGTCCGGCGCCTCGTAGCAGGTATGTACCTTGATCGTGGCGATGCCGGGCGTATCCTCGCCCGCGGCATGCCCGACCTGCGGGCAGATGGAGGTATAGGACAGCAGCGCCACCTTCACGCCCTCGCGCTCGACGATGGCCGGACGGTGCGCCTCCTTCAGGTTGCGCCCGCCGCCCGCATGCGCGATGCCGTGCTGCTTCAGGATGTCCATCGTCTGGACCAGGCCCTCTGCACCGTAGTCCATGATGTGGTTGTTGGACAGCGCCACCAGGTTGAAGCCTGCACTCACATAGGCACTGATCTGTGCCGGATCCGAGCGCAGGTACTGAGAGCCGATCTCCACCTTGCCTGGCACCGGTTCGCCGCGATCGCAGATCGCCCCCTCCAGGTTGGCCACCACCACATTGCCCTGCTTCAAGGTGGCGGCCACCTTCGAGAAAATGGAGGGCGGATTCTTCCGGTTCACATAGACATCACCCACCGCCATGATGACCAGGTCCTTGCTGTTCGCCGCCTTGCCCCTGCCTGATGCTTTCACGCTGACACCCCTCCCATTCATATCGTCCGCAGCCTCTTGTTGGACCGGTTCGATGCCTGGTCTGATCGCGACTGATCCGCGCGCTCTTCCCGGTGACCTTGGCCTCGATCCGGGAAACTGATGATAGCCGTTTATGCAGAAGGGCCTGACAGCTTGCTTTCAACCGGCATGCGTGCCACCTGAATGGCTGACGTGAGCCGCGACGACATCGTCATGATGCGCAAGGACGTGTAGCGGGTGGTCGCCATGGCGCGCCGCCCATTTGCTGCCTTCCGGGGATGCAGGTCTCCTGGAAAATCCGGCCTCACGGGTGGACCTGTGCGATTTTCAGGCTTAGCATAGCGCTGCGCAAAGCACGCATGGCCCCAGCCTGGATGGCCCCATCATTTTTATCGGAGGAAGATCAGTTCATGAGCATCAAACGAAAGGCCTATATCGTCGGCGCGTTCGAACATCCGACGCGCCTCGCCATGGACAAATCGGTGGCGCAACTGCATGCCGAATGCGCCAAGGGCGCGCTGGAGGACGCGGGGCTGTCGCACAAGGACGTCGACGGCTATTTCTGCGCCGCCGACGCGCCCGGCGTGGGCGGCATCAACATGATGGACTACATGGGCTTCAAGGTGAGCCATTACGACTCCACCGAGTCCGGCGGCAGCTCCTACATCGTGCAGGTGGGCCATGCCGCCGAGGCCATCGCCATGGGCAAGTGCAATGTCGCGGTGATCACCCTGGCCGGCCGCCCGCGCGCCGAAGGCCGCAAGGGCACCAAGCCCATGGTCTACGGTTCGGGCCTGCCCGACGTGGCCTACGAGCAGCCCTTCGGCCCGGTGACGCTGAACCAGTACGCCATGGCGGCCATGCGCCACATGCACGACTACGGCACCACCATGGAACAGCTGGCCTGGGTGAAGGTGTCCGCCTCGCACCACGCCCAGCACAACCCGCATGCGCTGCTGCGCAAAGTGCTCACCGTGGAGGACGTGCTCAACTCACCCATGATCGCCGACCCGCTGCGCCGCATGGATGCCTGCGTGGTCACCGATGGCGGCGGGGCCCTGGTCATCACGCGGCCGGAGATCGCCAAAAGCCTCAAGCGCCCGCTCATCCCCATCCTCGGCCAGGCCGAAACCAGCAAGAACCAGGCAGGCGGCGCCATCGACCTCACCTACACCGGCGCCATCTACACCGCGCCGCGCGCCTTCGAAGAGGCCGGCGTCTCGCGGGCCGACATCAAGTACGCCTCCATCTACGACAGCTTCACCATCATGGTGGCGATCCAGCTGGAGGACCTGGGCTTTTGCAAGAAGGGCGACGGCGGCAAGTTCGTCATGGACGGCAACCTCATCTCCGG
>CAIPGJ010000888.1 GCA_903864555.1 uncultured Pseudomonadota bacterium
CCCGAGGGCTCGTTCCAACTAGGTGACGGGGCGGCTTCGACGCCGGGGCGCTTTCATGCCGGTGATGATTCTGTCCTGCCTTACACCGTAACAGCGCAAGCCATTGAACTCGGGCAGCGAACGGGCGCTTTATGGGCGGAAGATTCCCCCACGCCGTTGCCTTCTGGTGCTCCGGGGCCTTCACCGTGGGACAGAGCAACAGGGGTACTGCCGGCGGCCTTTCCCACTGGCTATCGTGCCTTCTGGATACAACGCTACGAGGTGACGCAGGGGCAGTACGCTGATTTTCTCGATGCGCTCAGCCCCGCACAGGCTGCCGCGCGCGCGCCGGGCCCAGCGGACTTTCGAGGCAGTGGCCGGCCGCTGCCGGACAATTACCGCTACACAGTGATGCGTCAGAACGATCGCTGGCGCTCAGGGCAGCCGCGCTGGAGCATGAACTGGCTGAGCTGGAGCGATGGCGCGGCGCTCGCCGACTGGGCGGGACTGCGGCCCATGACCGAGCTGGAGTTCGAAAAGGCCGCGCGCGGCGCAGCACCAGCCGTGCCAGGGGAGTACGCCTGGGGCACGACAAACATCGTCGCCATTCGCGGATTCGACGGTATTGATGGCAGCGGCAGCGAACACGCTCTGCCTGCCGATGCCAATACCTCCTGGTCCCCGGCGCCAAACGACCGGCCGCTGCTGGGGCCCTATGGTGCCGGTCTGTTGGCCGATCGCGCCACGCGTGAAGGGCGCGGGGATAGCTACTGGGGGGTGGCCGATCTTTCCGGCAATCTGGTGGAAATGGCGGTGAGCGCGGGCCTGCCCTCGGGCAGGCGCTTCGTACCGTGGCACGGCGATGGCCGCATCAGTGAATCCGGCGAGGCTGACGTGGCCGACTGGCCGCGTATCGAGCCGCGAGGGGGGGCTTTCGGAGCATTCGGCTTTGGCTATCGCGGTGGTGATTTCTACAACCCCGAGCGTGACCTGCGCATCTCCAGTCGGAACGTGGCGACCTTTGGCGGCGCGCGCCGCCTGTTTGGCCTGGGATTCCGTGCAGTACGCAGTGTGATGGACTGACAGACTTCACTATTATTATCAAATATAAAAGGTATCTGTCTTCAGCAATGAGTTTATAAGAATATTATTATCAAATCTAAATGGCAATGTTTGCTATAGGCGCACCAGTCGCTCCAGGGCCTGGTTCAGGGTTTGCTCTGTCTTGGCAAAGCAAAAGCGCACCGTCTGCCTGTCGAGCGGCTGATCGTAGAAGGCTGAAGTCGGGATGGCCGCTACGCCGTGTTCCACGGCCAGCCGGCGTGCGAAGTCGGCTTCGGATGCTTCGCTGATCGCCGAGTAGTCCACCAGCTGGAAGTAGGTGCCCGGGCAGGGCAGCAGCCTGAAGCGCGATGCAGCCAGGCCGGCGCGAAAGTGGTCTCGCTTGGCCTGGTAGAAAGCGGGCAGGGATTCATACGGCTCCGGGTCACGCAGCCACTGTGCCAGCGCCTGCTGCATGGGCGAGGACACGGCAAACACCATGAACTGGTGGACCTTGCGGAACTCTGCGCTCAGCTCGGGCGGCGCACAGCAGTAGCCGATCTTCCATCCGGTGGCGTGGAAGGTCTTGCCGAAGGAGGACACGAGGAAGGCCCGTTCGGCCAGCGCCGGCCGGCGCGCAATGCTCTGATGCAGCTGTGCGTCGAAGACGATGTGCTCGTAGACCTCGTCTGACAGCAGCAGCACATCGGTATCGCGGACCACCGCCTCCAGGCGGTCGAGGTCCTGTGACGAGAACACAGCGCCGCTGGGATTATTGGGTGAATTGAGGATGAGCATGCGTGTACGCGGCGTGATGGCCGCCTTTACCTCGTCCCAGGGCACGCTGTAGTCCTCGCGCATGCGTATGAACACCGGCGTGGCCCCGGCCAGCCGTATCGCCGGCACATAACAATCGAAGGCCGGTTCGAGGACGATGACTTCATCACCCGGCCCGGTGACGGCCAGCAGCACCGTGGCGATGGCCTGCGTGGCCCCGGCGGTGACGGTGATGTCGGTGTCCGGGTGGTAGGCATGGCCATACAGCCGGGCCGTCTTATCCGCGATAGCCTCGCGCAGGGCCGCCACGCCCGCCATCGGGGCATACTGGTTGTGGCCAGCCCGCATGGCTTCAGTGACCAGCGCCTGCAGGCGCGCATCGCAGTTGAAGTCGGGGAAGCCCTGGCCCAGGTTGACCGCCCGGTGTTCGGCAGCCAGCTGTGACATGATGGTGAAGATGGTGATGCCCACATCGGGCAGTTTCGAGCGTAGCTTCATCATGACTCCCATGTGCCGGCAGATTGGGCGGCCCGCCGCCCGCGTTCCACGTCGATGCCGAACAGCATCGCCAGTCCTGCCGCAAAGAACACCCCGGTTACCAGCATGGCCAGGCGGTGGTCACCACCGCTGGCCCAGGTGACCGTGCCATAGGTCAGCGGACCCAGAATCGAGGACAACTTCACCGCCAGGCCCCACAGCCCGAAGAACTCGGCGTGCCGTCCGGGCGGGCACAGATAAGCCACCACGGCGCGTCCTGCAGATTGCGACGAGCCCAGGCAGACCCCGGCAATATTGGCCGCGATCCAGAAGCCGGCACGGGTTTCGGTCTGCCAGGCCAGCAGCGTCATGACGATCCAGCCAGCCAGCGTGAGGGCAATGGTGGGCACATGTCCGAGCTTGTCCTGCACCAGTCCAAAAGCGAAGGCCCCGAGGGCGGCGGTGACGTTCACCACCAGCACCAGCAGGATGGTGTCCTGCGAGGAGAACCCCAGGGCCTGCTGGGCAAAGATGGCGGCCAGCGCGATCACGGTCTGTATGCCGGCCTGGTAGAGCACGATGCACAGGAGCAGCCGGCGCATGTCGCGAAAGCCTGCCGCTGCCCTGAAGGTTTCGGCGACACGGCGCCAGGATTCCCGCCAGGCGCCCTGCATGCCGCCTGCCCGGTTGGCCGCCGTGGGATGGGCTCGCTCCCTGAGCAGCACAAAGGTCGGCGCGCTTGCCACAACAAACAGCGCGGCGGTGATCAGCATGGTAACCGGCACGAACTGCGCTGCCGTCTGGCCTGCGGCCTGGGCATGGCTGATCCACGCCAGGCACAGGCCGAGCGACAGCAGCCCGCCCAGATAACCCAGGCTCCAGCCCCAGGCCGAGACCTTGCCTACCGCTGCGCCGCGGGCGAGTTCCGGCAGGAAGGCCGCCGCGATGTTCTCGCCGGTGCCGAAGAAGAAGTTCGACAGGACGATGAACAGCACCGCCAGCCACACTTCCCCGGGCCCGGGCAGTGCCAGGGCCGCGGTGAACAGCACGCAGCCCGCGGTGGTCCAGCCGAGCAGTCGCTTCTTGGCCGCATGTGCATCAGCCCACGCCCCCAGCAAGGGTGCGGTGACGATGATGGCTGCATAGGACACGGCCAGTGCTGCGGTCCAGGCGAGGGTTGCCCAGGGCGCGTTCCCGGCTATGACTGCGACGAACCAGGCGTTGAATACCGCAGTGATGACCACGGTGGTGTAGCCGGAATTGGCGAAGTCGTACATGGCCCAGCCGAACACTTCCCGCAGCCGGACATCCTCTGCCAGATGGCGCGAGATCGTCATGCCAATTCGTTCCAGTCATGGGTCCTCGCCTTGTGGCCCACGGCCTGCAGCGACGGTGATCCGGCCGGTATCGACCCGCGTGCTGCAGTGATGGGAGGAAGTCTTCTGGAGACCATGATTGCCCGTATAAAGGTATTCGGAATCATACAGCCCGAGGGTACAATCACCGCAGCCTGGCAGGCTGATCGGCGGCCTGTGCGGGCCAGGCAGACGGCTTGCATTGGTTGGCACAGTACCGCATACCTCATCTAGCGAGAAGATTTTGGAGCAGACACCGCACTCGGATTTCGACCGACTGAGCGAGCGCTTGATGGAATTGCAGCATTTGCTGTCGCGCCACCGGCTGGTCGAAAACCTGGTCAATCGCCAGGAGATGCCGAGGCAGCGGCTGGTCGAGAGCCTTGTCCACAAGCAGCATTTGTCGGAGATCGGCCAGCTGTTCAACCGGCTGGAACCCGATGACGCCGCGCGCATACTGGAGGCTCTGTCTCCGGAAGACCGACAGCTCGTCTGGGAGCAGATCAAGGTCGAGCACCTCGACAGCATCCTGCTGCTGCTGCACGATGACGTGCGTGAAGAGCTGGTCAATGCTTCCAGCCACCAGAGCGAGAAGGTTTCGCTCAATGTGTTCGAGCTGCGTGATGGCCGCCTTCGCCAGGTCAGGGTGTCGAAGAAATCCGACCTTGCCGACATCAAGCCGATCTGGGTCGATTTGCTTGCGCCGTCGGCTGCCATGCGTTCCTGGGTCGGCGAGTTCTTCGGGCTGGAACTGCCTGACCCGGACAGCCTGACCGACCTCGAGGCCAGCGCCCGCTTCTATGTCGAGGACAATGGCGAGATCCACCTGCACTCGGACTTCCTGCTGGATGCCGAGAACGAGGCACAGAACGTTGCTGTCGCCTTCATCCTGCACCGGGACATCCTGTTCTCGGTGCGCAAGGAGGAGTTGCCGGTGTTCCGCCTGCAACGGCTGCGTGCCCGCACCCAGCCCGGATACGTGACCGAAGGCAAGGACGTTCTGCTCGATCTCTATGCGGCCGATGCGGAGTATTCCGCCGATGCGCTCGAGGATGTCTATGCTGAGCTGGAGGAGGTCAGCAAGAAGGTGCTGAATCCCCAGGTGACCGATGATGCAGCGGCACAGATCCTCTCGGAAATCGCCCGTGGCGAGGATCTGAACGGGCGCATCCGCCGGAATGTGCTGGATACCCGCCGGGCCCTGTCATTCCTGATGCGCGGAAAGTCCCTGTCGTCTTCGCAGCATGACGAAGCCCGTGAGATCATCCGGGACATCGAATCCCTGGATGGGCATACCACCTTTCTGTTCGGGAAAATCAACTTCCTGATGGATGCCACGGTCGGTTTCATCAACATCAACCAGAACAAGCGCGTGTCCAAGCTGACCAGCATCAGCATCGTGTTCATGCCCATCAACATACTGGCCGGCATTGGCGGGATGTCGGAATTCTCCATGATGACCCAGAATTTCCATATCCAGTGGCCGTATGCCTACGGTGGTTTCCTGATCGGCTCCGCCTTGCTCGGCTGGGCCACCTACCATGTGCTCAGGCTGCTCGAGGCGCGTGCCACCCGGCGCATGCTGGAGGCCAGGGGCTAGCCTCGTTTCCCGGTGGCGTTGGGTATGGGACAATCTGCATGCAGGGTGCGGCAGGCGTTCGCTTTACCGACACCGACACAAGACATTCAATATCAACAGGGAGAAACAGGGATGAGCATGCTCAAGGAGTTCCGGGAATTCGCCATGCGTGGCAACGTCGTCGACCTGGCGGTCGGCGTGATTATCGGCGCTGCTTTCGGCAAGATTGTCGATTCGCTGGTCAAGGACATCATCATGCCGCCCATCGGCATGATTCTGGGCAAGGTTGATTTTTCCAATCTGTTCCTGGTGCTCAGGGATGGTGCGGTATCCGGGCCCTACATGAGTGTCGATGCGGCGCAGAAGGCCGGCGCGGTGACCCTGAACTACGGCATGTTCATCAATGTCATGATCTCATTCGTCATCGTCGCCTGGGCAGTGTTCCTCATGATCAAGCTGATGAACCGCCTCAAGCGCGAGGAAGAACAGCCGGCCGCCCCGGCCGCCCCGGTCGAGCCGCCCGAAGACATCAGGCTGCTCGCCGAAATTCGCGACCTGCTGAAGAAATCCTGATCTGACCATCCGCTGGCCCTGCACCTGCTTCTGCCCTGGTAACGCCAGGGCAAGAACTTTCAGTGCTGGGGCTGTCTCAGGCTGGCCGGGCCATTGCCGAAAAAGCCTGGTCCGCCGCCTGCAGCGTCTGGCCGATCTCGGCCTCGCCATGTGCCAGGCTGATGAAGCCGGCCTCATAGGCCGAGGGTGCCAGATATACCCCGGCATCGAGCATGGCGTGGAAGAAGTGGTTGAAGGCGGTGGCATCGCATTGCATGACTTCGCTGAAGCGTCGTGGTGGCTGCTTGCGGAAGTACAGGCCGAACATGCTGCCGATGCTTTGTGCTGAAAACGCCACGCCATGGCGGCGCGCGCTCTCGGTCAGACCCTCGACCAGCTGGCGCGCAGTCGCACCTGCCTTGTCGAACAGGCCGGGTTCACCCAGCGCCCTGAGCGTGGCCAGGCCCGCGGCCACCGCCACCGGGTTGCCGGAGAGGGTGCCGGCCTGGTACACCGGCCCCAGCGGTGCGATGCAGTTCATGATGTCGCGGCGGCCGCCGAAGGCTCCCAGGGGCATGCCACCACCGATCACCTTGCCCAGGGTGGTCAGGTCCGGCTGGATGCCGAACAGCCCCTGCGCACCTTGTGAGCTGACGCGAAAGCCGGTCATCACCTCGTCGAAAATCAGCACCGCACCATACTGTGTGCACAGACTGCGCAGGGATTGCAGGTATCCCGGCTCGGGCAGCACCAGATTCATGTTGCCGGCCACCGGCTCGACGATCACCGCAGCGATCCTGTCGCCCATCGAGGTGAATGTTCGCAGCAGTTCCTCGCCGTCGTTGTAGCTCAGCACCAGGGTGTGCATGGCCGTTTCTGCCGGCACGCCCGCCGACGAGGGCTGTCCCAGGGTGAGTGCGCCCGAGCCAGCCTTCACCAGCAGCGCATCGGCATGGCCGTGGTAGCAGCCTTCGAATTTCACGATGATGCTGCGGCCGGTAAAGCCGCGCGCCAGGCGCAACGCGCTCATGGTGGCCTCGGTGCCCGAATTCACCAGTCGCACCAGATCGAGGCTGGGCAGCAGCGCCTTGAGGAGTTCCGCCAGCTCGATCTCGCCTTCAGTGGGTGCGCCAAAGGACAGGCCACGACCGGCGGCATCACGCACCGCCTCCACCACGGGCGCATAGGCATGGCCCAGCAGCAGCGGGCCCCAGGAGCCGACATAGTCGATGTACTCGCGCCCGTCGGCATCCCACACGCGGGCGCCCTGCCCGCGGGTGAAGAACCGCGGCACGCCGCCCACCGATTTGAAGGCGCGCACCGGGGAGTTCACGCCGCCCGGTATGCTTAGCTGGGCACGGGCAAACAGGGTTTCGTTCTTGGAGCGCATGTTCAGGACCTGGTCTGGAAGCTGCGGGTCAGCCCTTGAACAGGGCTGCAAACTGCCGCGCTGGCACTTCAGCGTCGGCAGCATCAAAAAGGGTCGTGATGACAGCCAGCGCATCGACACCGGCTTCCAGCAGTGAGGGGGCGTTGTCCAGGGTGATCCCGCCGATGGCGACCACCGGCAGGCCCACCGTCCTGCCTTCGCGGAACAGTGCCAGCGGCGCGCGCACCGCCCCGGGCTTGGTTGGTGAAGTGAAGGCTGCGCCGAAAGCGACGTAGTCGGCGCCGGCCGACCTTGCCGCGTGGGCAAGTTCAATGCGGTTGTAACAAGAGGCGCCCAGCAGGCGGCCGTTGCCGAGCAGCCGGCGAGCCTCGGCCAGTTCGCCATCCTCGCCGCCAAGGTGGGCGCCCTGTGCATCGACCTCTACGGCCAGACGGACATCATCGTTGACGATGAACAGACAGGCGTGGCGGCGGCACAGCGCCGCCAGTTCAAAAGCCTGCTCCCGCTTGAGGGCAGTGCCTGCCTTCTTGTTGCGATACTGCAGCAGTGACGCGCCACCCTTCAGCACCTGCTCGCACCTGCCCAGCAGCAGCGCGGTGTCCTCCAGGTCGGGTGTAATGGCGTAAAGTCCGCGGACTCCGGGCATGGCTACTTTCCTCCGCCCTGATTCTCGCCTTCGGCTTCTTCATCCTCGTCGTGGCGAGCCCAGAAGAAGCGGTCGGGGATGGCCTGGCCCATGCCGGGGCGGAAGCCCGCCGCAAGAGACTGCCAGGTGAATTCCTGGGCCTCGCGCACGGCTTCCGGCACGTCGAGTCCGTTGGCGAGGTTGGCGGCGATGGCCGATGCCAGCGTGCAGCCCGAGCCGTGATAGCTGCCTGGCAGGCGCTCCCAGTCGTCGCTGCGCACCTTGCCGGCCGGTCCGTACAGGGTATTGATGACGCGTCCGGTGTTTTCGTGGGTGCCGGTGATCAGCACGAATTCGCAGCCCAGGCTGAGGATACGGCTGGCGCATTCCTCCAGATCGGGATCTTCGTCCTCATCGATCTCGTCGTCCTCTTCGGACTGGCGGCGCGCCAGGCGGCGCGCTTCCTGGCTGTTGGGTGTGATGATGGTGGTCTGCGGCAACAGCAGCTCGCTCATGGCCGCAATCATGTCCTCGGAGGCCAGTTCATCGCCACGCCCGGACGCCAGCACGGGGTCGAGGATGAGCGGGATGTCCGGGTAATCGGAGACCACTTCGGCAATGGCGGCAATGTTCTCCACGCTGCCCAGCACGCCCATCTTGAAGGCGGCAACCGGCATGTCCTCGAGCAGCATGCGCGCCTGGTCAACCACCCAGTCCGGATCCACCGCCATCACCGCTTCGACGCCGGCGGTGTCCTGGATGGTGATGGCTGTGACCACCGACAGGCCATGACAGCCCATGGCAGCCAGGGTGAGCAGATCGGCCTGCAGACCAGCACCCCCGGTGGGGTCTGTCGCGGCAAAACTGAGGACGATGGGAGGCAGGTTGGCGGATGAAGACGACATCAGGACGACATTAAAAGGCGATTGAGCCGAGATAAGCGGTTGTTGTAAGCGGGTTTTTTGGTGGCGGCCCGCCTGCCAACCGAGTAAGATGCTGGGCAATCATTGTAACCCAAGCATTGTCATCAAATGATTGAAACCACACAAGAATACAAAACGTGGATGTGCCTGATCTGCGGCTGGATCTACGAC
>CAIPGJ010000889.1 GCA_903864555.1 uncultured Pseudomonadota bacterium
ACGACTGTGCCGTAACGGGTGTACTGGGTAATCTTGCGCTGGCCTGACTGACCTTCCTTCTTGAGTGCCTCCAGTTGGGGAGACACCGCTGTCATCAACTGCATGATGATCGAGGCAGAAATATAGGGCATGATGCCCAAGGCAAAAATGGTGAACCGGGATAAGGCTCCACCAGAGAACATGTTGAACAAGCCGAGGATTCCACCCTGCTGACTTTGAAATAACTGGGCAAGCTCATTAGGATCAATACCGGGAACCGGAATATGAGCACCGATCCTAAATACGATTAGTGCGCCAAGCAGAAACATCAACCTCTTTTTGAGGTCGCCGTATTTGCCGGACTTGCCGAGTTGTGGGTTAACAGTTGCCATGCGAGTTCAAGTCCGTTCAGGACTTGGGTTTCTCTTTCTTGGGCAGCTTTCGAGGCCGCACTTCAACCTTGAACTCCGTAATACTGCCACCAGCTGCTTCAATTGCGACCTTGGCTCCCTTGGTAACCCTCAGACCACTTACGTTCACCTTGCGTGCAAGTTTTCCGGCCAGTATGACCTTACCTTGCGTGGCATGAATCGAGAGCAGACCTGCAGCTTTTAGGGTGGCTATATCGGCTACGTCCCCAATTACCCGCCCCAAGTCCCCCATACGAACTTCCTCGCTACGGAAATGGGATGAAAAACCACGCTTAGGCAAACGACGCTGCAGCGGCATCTGACCGCCTTCGAAACCGACCTTGTGGAAGCCGCCAGAGCGCGACTTCTGTCCCTTATGACCACGACCGGCAGTCTTGCCCAAGCCGGATCCGATACCTCGCCCGACGCGCCGACGAGGGCGCTTGGAGCCTTCAGAAGGCTTGATTGTGTTGAGTTCCATTTTTTCCTCGTTCAGCCTTCAGCCCGGACCAGATAATTGACCCGGTTGATCATTCCACGATTCTCCGGGGTGTCAGCCACCTCGACCGTCTGATTGATACGGCGAAGGCCCAGACCACGCACCGATGCGCGGTGGGACTCCTTGCAGCCTATGATGCTTTTGATCAGCTTGACCTTGATTGTCTTCGACATGATGGGTGCCTTCCTGGTCAGCCGGTAATATCAGCAACAGACTTGCCACGCTTGGCTGCCACTTCGGCCGGTGTGTTCATGCGTTTGAGGCCGTCCAAAGTTGCACGAACCACGTTGTACGGGTTCGTGGAACCAATGCATTTCGCCAGTACGTTGGTGATACCCATGACTTCAAACACGGCACGCATCGGACCACCAGCAATAATGCCAGTGCCGTCTGAAGCGGGCTGCATGATCACTGTGGATGCGCCATGGTGGCCAATGACTGCGTGGTGCAGCGTGCCCCTCTTGAGCTTAACCCTGAACAGTTTCCTGCGCGCCTCGTCGAAAGACTTCTGCACGGCCACCGGCACTTCACGCGCCTTGCCCTTGCCCATACCGATTCCGCCATCGCCGTCACCAACGACCGTCAGCGCTGCGAATCCGAGTACACGACCACCCTTGACAACCTTAGTGACACGGTTGACGGCGATCATTTTTTCTTTCAGGCCGTCCTGGCGTTCGTCGCCGGACTGCATCCTGGGCTGCATTCTTGCCATGATGGACCTCGCTTAAAACTTCAGTCCGGCTTCGCGTGCTGCCTCAGCCAGAGCCTTGATCCTGCCGTGAAACTTGTAGCCGGAGCGGTCAAATGCGACCGCTTCAATTCCAAGACCTTTTGCCTTTTCGGCGATGCGCTGACCCACAACAACTGCAGCAGCCGCATTGCCGCCATTGGCAACTTTGCCCCTGACCTCCTTCTCGGCGCTGGAGGCGCTGGTTAACACCTTGGCGCCATCACCGGAAATCAATTGCGCGTAAATATGTCCGTTGGTGCGATGTACGGCCAGCCGTACAGTCTTGAGCTGGCTGATCTTCCGACGGGTCTGAGCGGCCCGGCGCAAGCGCGATGTATTCTTATCGATCATGATGCCCGCTCCTACTTCTTCTTGGTCTCTTTGAGAACAACTTTCTCATCGGAATAACGAACTCCCTTGCCCTTATAAGGCTCGGGTGGACGAACCGCTCGAATCTCAGCGGCAATTTTGCCAACAAGCTGTTTGTCCGACCCCTTTATGAGGATTTCGGTCTGGGTCGGAGTTTCAACCTTGATGCCTTGAGGCATTTGCTGGACAACCGGATGCGAAAAACCCAATGACAGATTCAACTTATCCCCCTGCGCCTGGGCACGATATCCCACGCCTACCAGTGTCAGTTTGCGCACAAACCCCTTGGTAACGCCGGTAACCATGTTCGCCACCAGAGCCCGGATCGTCCCGGACATGGCGTTGGATTCATAACTTTCGTTGGCAGCCGAGAAAACGAGCGACTCGCCTTCCTTGACGATCTTCACATTACCAGTGAGTACCTGCATGAGCGTGCCCAACGGCCCTTTTACGGAAACCTGATCGGCTGCAATGGTGACTTCGACACCCTTGGGTAGGGCAACGGGACTCTTTCCAATACGAGACATATGCCCTCCCTCAAGCCACGATGCAGAGCACTTCACCGCCGACTCCGGCAGCGCGCGCCTTGCGGTCCGTCATGACGCCTTGGGAAGTGGACACAATCGCCACCCCGAGACCATTCATGACCTTGGGCAAATCGTCCCGCCCCTTATAGATACGCAGACCGGGACGTGAAACTCTTTCAATTTTCTCGATGACAGGCTGCCCTGCGTAGTACTTCAAACTTATCTCGAGTTCAGCCTTGCCCTGCTCATCACGCCGGGCGAAACCGTCAACATAACCCTCATCTTTCAGAACCTGGGCGATCGCCAGCTTCAGCTTCGAGGAAGGCATTCTTACAGTTGTCTTGCCGATTGACTGCGCGTTACGAATACGCGTCAGCATGTCGGCAACGGGATCGGTCATGCTCATGCTATCTCCTTACCAGCTGGCCTTGGTCATGCCGGGGATTTCACCCTTCATTGCGGCTTCCCGAAGCTTGTTGCGCCCGAGACCGAATTTTCGGAACACCCCGCGCGGGCGACCGGTCAGGCGACACCGGTTACGCAGGCGAGACGGCGATGCATTACGCGGAAGCTGTTGCAACTTCTCACGCGCCTCAATGCGCTCTTCGTCCGAAAGCTTTACGTCATTTGCAACCGCCATCAATTCGGCACGCTTGACGGCAAACTTCGCAACTGTCTTGCGACGCTTGTCTTCACGGTTAATCAATGCGAGTTTGGCCATTTGTCGGCAATCCTCTCAGTTTCTGAACGGGAACCGGAAGCCGGCGAGGAGGGCACGCGCCTCATCATCGGTCTTTGCCGAAGTGGTTATGCTGATATTGAGGCCCCGAAGCGCATCAATCTTGTCGTACTCAATTTCAGGAAAGATGATCTGCTCTTTCACGCCCATCGAGTAGTTTCCACGACCATCAAAAGACTTGCCAGAAATACCACGGAAATCGCGAATCCGGGGTATCGCAATGGTCACGAGGCGATCAAGAAACTCATACATCCGGGATCCGCGTAGTGTGACCATGCAGCCCACCGGATAGTCCTTGCGAACCTTGAATGTAGCGATCGATTTCTTGGCCTTGGTGACCACCGGCTTCTGGCCTGCAATCTTGGTCAGATCCCCAAGCGCATGCTCGAGAATCTTCTTGTCCTGCACCGCTTCACCAACCCCCATGTTGAGGGTGATTTTTCGGATACGAGGAACCTGCATCTGGGTCTTGTATCCGAACTTCTCCATCAGTTCGGGCACAACCTGTTCACGATAAATTTGCTGTAAGCGCGCCATGTCTGTTTCCTCGACTATGCGTCGATCTGCTCGCCGTTGGACTTGAAGGAACGCACCTTCCGTCCACCCTCCAGAGCCTTGAATCCGACCCGGTCGGCCTTTTGCGTCTGCTGGTTGAACAGAGACACGTTAGAAATATGGATCGGCATGTCTTTTTCGACAATGCCCCCGGTCTGGCCCTTCATGGGGTTGGGCTTGGTGTGTTTTTTAGCGCGATTGACGCCTTCCACTACGACATGGTCCTTGCCATCCCTGCGTAGGACAGCGCCACGCTTGCCCTTGTCCTTTCCGGACAGAACCACCACTTCATCACCCTTGCGAATGCGTTGCATATCAAATCACCTCAGGAGCCAGGGAAACGATTTTCATGAAGCGCTCGGTCCTAAGCTCGCGCGTCACCGGCCCGAAAATACGGGTACCGATCGGCTCCATCTTTGCCGTGAGCAAAACGGCGGCATTCGAATCAAATCGAATAAGGCTGCCGTCAGGACGACGAACGCCCTTGGCCGTGCGAACTACCACCGCGTTGTAAACCTCACCCTTCTTGACGCGACCACGAGGAGCAGCATCCTTGATGCTCACCTTGATCACATCGCCAATGGAGGCGTAGCGGCGTTTGGAGCCACCCAACACCTTGATACACATCACCGCACGGGCACCCGTGTTGTCGGCGACTTCCAGCACCGTCTGCATTTGAATCATTTTTTAATCTCCAACTTGTCCCGCCCAGAAATTCAGGCAAACGACAGTTTTGGACCCCGTGCGGGGAAGGGCTACGTCAGAACTGTCACTTTTGGGCTATCACCCGCAAGCAGTTCAATGCCGAGCGGAAACGATTGCAATTATAGTACTAAAATTCAGCTTGATGCAAGCAATATCATACAGACCGAGATTTCTCTATGAGCCGAGATACTTTCCAAGCCTTCGACTTCGAAATAGGCCGAGTTTCCTCAATAGCAACAAGATCGCCTTCGCGATACTCGTTTTTCTCGTCATGGGCATGGTACTTCTTGGACCTGGTAATGATCTTGCCTACCAGCGGATGCGTCACGCGGCGCTCCACAAGCACAGTCACCGTCTTGTCCATCTTGTCACTGACTATCCGCCCGGTCAGCACCCTGGTATTTTTTGCTTCGCTCATTTGCTGATTGCCTTCTCTACGAGGACGGTACGCACACGGGCGATATCGCGGCGAACCTTTCTCAGTTGGCTGGTGTTGGTCAATTGCTGCGTCGCCTTCTGCATGCGCAGTGAGAACTGCGCCTTGAGCAGGTCTTCCAGTTCCTTGGTCAACTGCGTCTCGTCCTTGCTGCGTAATTCACTGTTTTTCATGCTCACCCCACTAGCCTGAACACAAATGTGGTCTTGAGCGGAAGTTTGGCTGCTGCCAGGGCAAACGCCTGGCGAGCCGTGCTTTCGTCAACACCATCCATTTCATAAAGTACATTACCTGGCCGAATCTCGGCCACGAAATACTCGGGATTGCCCTTACCTCCGCCCATGCGTACCTCCGCTGGCTTGTGCGAAATGGGCTTGTCCGGGAATATGCGGATAAACACACGTCCCCCTCGCTTGATGTGGCGGGTCATCGCACGTCGTGCCGCCTCAATCTGGCGTGCAGTAAGCCTGCCCCGCTCGGTTGCCTTTAGGCCAAATTCGCCAAAAGACACCTTGGTTCCGCGACTGGCAACGCCCTTATTGCGGCCCTTTTGCTGTTTCCGATATTTGGTTCGTGATGGCTGAAGCATTTCGCTTTCCTGTCAATCCTGATTTTGGAGCGCCTGTTACTGGCCTTCTGCCTGGCCACCGGATTCCGGGGTTGTTCCACCGTCTTCTGCTTTAGTCTTGCGCACGCGCTTGACTGCGGTCTTGGGTATGGCATCGGCTGCCGGCTGTACATCGCCGGTTGTGGCTTTGCGTACAGGAGCGCGGCGGGCGGGCTTGGCACCTGCTTCAGACTCTGGCTTGCCAGTGCCTGCAGGTTTCTCATCCGCTCTTCCGATTGCTGCACGCGCCGGCGCCTTGCGTACCTTGCGGGCTGCGGACGGTTCGTCCGAAGCCGGGGCCGGAGGCGATGCAGGCTGCTCATTCTTTGCTAGCACATCGCCCTTGTAAACCCAGACCTTCACACCGATGACGCCGTAAGTAGTCTTGGCCTCGGAGGTGCCATAGTCGATGTCAGCACGCAAAGTGTGAAGGGGAACCCTTCCCTCGCGATACCATTCGGTTCTAGCGATCTCTATGCCATTCAA
>CAIPGJ010000890.1 GCA_903864555.1 uncultured Pseudomonadota bacterium
AACTATCCGGCCAGCTACGTTCCCACCACCACCAGCAGTTCCGCCGCCAGCCGCTGCTGCTCGGGCAGCCGCGGCATCAGGATGTCGGTGCAGACCACCTGCATGCCCAAGCCGCGTATGCGTTCGGTGAGCGCGGCATCGCGCGTGTCGATGACGAAGTGACTGACCAGTCCTTCGTAATACTTCGCCACGCCCCAGGCGGAGACTTCGTGCCCCAGTTCGCGCAGCAGCTTGGCCGCCGGCCCCTTCACCGCTTCGCCACCAAGGATGGGGCTGACGGCGATCACGGGCACGCCCCGCCCCTTGGCGCGGGCGATGGCCTCGCGCATGCCCTGCACGGCGAGCATGGGTTCCAGACTCAGCACCGGGTTGGACGGCGCAAAGACGATGGCCGAGAGCGCCGGATCATCCAGCGCCGCACGTGCCGCCGCCGACAGCGGTGCCTCACCCGCACCCTGGTAGAGAATCTCGCTCGCCTCGGGCACGGCGCGATGGCGCACGAAGTAGTCCTGGAAATCAAGCAGCCCCTGGGGCGTACGCACCTGGGTGCGCAGCGGCGCATCGGTGACGGGCGAGAGGGCCGCGCGCAGCTTGAGCGCATCGCACAGGTGGCGCGTCACTTCGCTCAGCGTGCGGCCTTCCTCCAGCAGCGCGGTGCGCGTGAAATGTGTGCCGATGTCGTGGTCGCCCAGCTGGAACCAGGCGGGGCCGCCCAGTTCGGCGGTGCGTTGGCTGGCCGTCCAGGTCTCGTCGCGCAGGCCCCAGCCACGCTGCTCGTCGTTCAGGCCGGCGAGCGTATACATCACGGTATCGAGATCGGGCGAGATGGCCAGGCCGCAGAAGCGGAAGTCATCGCCGACGTTCACCAGGATGGCCAGGTCCTCGGGCGGCATGAGCGCGGCAAAGCCCGCGGCCATGCGCGCACCGCCAACGCCACCGCAGAAGAGCGCAATGCGCGGCTTGTTCGAACTCACCGGAACATGTCCGTGTCTCTGGGGCGCTGGATGTCGGCCGCGCGCCCTTCGCCGCGCACATAGGGCACGCCGCGCAGCAGCGCCACCGGCGTGCCTTCAGCGGCCTGGCCGATCATCAGCGAGGCGGCGGCAGCCACTTCATCGGCCAGGCCCACCACTGTGGCCATGAGCGTGCGCCCGACGCGGTCAGGCTGGCCGCGTAGGTCGAGCAGGGCCGGCAGGCCGGCGCTGCCGATGGCGGTGCCGACGGTGCCGGTGCGCCAGGCACGGCCGATGGAATCGAGGATGACCACGGCGAGCTGCTTCCCGCTGGTCTCTTCCAGCTCCGCGCGCAGGCGTGCCGCCGAAGCATCCGGATCGACGGGCAAGAGCAGCACGATCTCCTGATCGGAACCGGGCACGTTGGAGGCATCGATGCCGGCATTGGCCAGCACCAGGCCACGCCGGTCTTCCACCACGATGAGCCCCGGGCGCACGCGCAGCACCTCGCGGCTTTCCTGCAGCATCACTTCGACGAGGCGCGCGTCCTTGCCAGTCTGCTGTGCGTAGTCGAGCGCGCGCGCCGAGGGCGTGACATCGGCCAGGCGCACGAAGCGGTTCTCGGCCTTGGAGACGATCTTCTGCGCCAGCGCGACCACATCACCATCGGCGAAGGCGAGGCCGCTCGCGGCCATCGCCTGCACGATGATGGCGGTCAGGCTGTCGCCCGATCGGACCTCCGGCACGCCTTCGAGCGTGCTGACTTCCAGACGCGCCATCAGCCGCCTTTCTTGAGCGGCGCCGGTTGCAGGCCGTCGATGCCGGTGATGCGGATGCCGGAGGCGGAGACCTTGTAGGTGCGGTTGATGAAGATCAGCACCGAGGTGAGCGCTTCGGCCGCTGCGGAATTGGCCAGCGGGCCGGCGTGGATGCCGCGCAGGCCGGCCGATTCCACCAGGCTGACGACGCGGTCGCGCGCCTCGCGGCTGTCGCCGCACACCAGCACGTCGCATTCGATGGCATGGCCTTCGCTGGCGAAGTGGTGCGAGCCGACGTTCTGGAAGGCGGAGACCACTTTCACCGATTCACCCAGCGCTGCCTGCAGCGCCACCACGCAGGAACCGCCCGGGGGCAGTTGCACGGTGCCGACCTTGGGCGGCACCAGCGGCACGGTGACATCGACGAGGATCTTGCCGGCGAGCGCATCCTTCAGTCCGACAGCGGTGGACATCTGCGCGGCAAAGGGCACGCTGAGGACAGCGATGTCGCAATCAGCCACG
>CAIPGJ010000891.1 GCA_903864555.1 uncultured Pseudomonadota bacterium
CGACTGGCCGCAGGCCAGCGGGGGGATTTTGGCCAACGAGCCCATGTCATTGCCACTATCCGACCTTGCCCTGAATGTGGAACATGGTGGTTTTATTGCAGGCAGATCCGCGTGGCTGTTCAAAATCCCCCCGCGCGACTGCGTCGCGTCGGCCCCCTTTGACAAGGGGGTTAACACCGACCGACCTGTTGGCCTTGCTTTCCCGGAAATTGGCGCAGCCCCTTTGACAAAGGGGTGAACATCCGCTGTCCTCAGGCCGGATAATCCCTGAACCGCTTCACCAGTTCCTCCAGTGCGCCTTCGGCCTGGGCTTCGAGTTCCTCGTTGCCGGCATAGGAGGGATTGCCGGCGAGTGGCACCACCAGCCCTTCAGGACTGGCCTTGGAGCGCAGCACGGTGTGGGCGAGTTTGACGAATTGTTCGCTGGCGAGCAGCAGTGCCGGCACTCCGGTCTTGGTGATCTCGATGGTGTCGTGGACACTCCACGACGTGCATGAGCCTCAATTGGCGATGCCGACGATGGCGGCGTCGCAGTCCTTTCGGATGCTGTCGAGGATCTCCTGCGAGATGGGGCGGTTGAGGTGCACCGAGTAGCGGCGGATCGCCGAGGCGTCGTAACGCTCGCGCAGCAGCAGGTCGAGGCGCGGGGTCATCACTTCCATGCTGCGCCAGCCATTGCTGACGATGCCGATGCGCTTGCCCGAGAGCTGCGCGACGGCGACGGCTTTCATCTTCTGCGCGGTCTGCGCGGTGGCGGTGGGGATCAAGATTTCCATAAGGGCTCCTTCGCTTGACGTACCGGGTTCTGCGAAAAATGGATGCCCGCCTCCGCGGGCATGACGGATTGTGGTTGGTCGTGTGGCGTGCCCGCTCTCTGCCCCCTCAAGACCGGTCTCCGGGCATTCTGACCTTCGCCATGGCCATGGGGTTGCCATAGTTGGCGAGGAAGGTGAGGTGGTAGGCCTCGGGGCCACCGGCGACGAGGATGGCGATGTCCTTGGCTTCCTTGCAGATGCAGATGCGCTCGCCGTCCATCACGCGTGCGTGGCCCATGAGGCGCGGCTCCACCGGCAGCAGCGATTCGGGGACCTTGCTCGCTTCGAACAGCCAGTCCTTGATGCGCGCCTTGGGCCAGCCGGCCTCGTGGAAGATCTGCGCATGCTTGGGGGTGAGGATGACCGTGGGGTTGCCATCGCCCTTGTTGTAGCTGTTGGTGCCCCACACCGTCATGGCATTCACCAGCATGCGCAGGATGCTTTCGGGCTGCAGGTAGGAGGCGGCGACGCTTTGCGTGCCCTGGCAGGTGAACAGCGTCACCACGCTGTCTTCGGGCTGAAAACCGTGCTCGACGTGAAAGCCCTCCCAGGGGCTTTCCTCTTCGAGTTCGCCCAGGCAGAAGGTGTACTTGCCGGGGAAGCCCAGTGTGGCCTTGTCGATCTCGGCCGGCTTGCCGCCGCCCAGGTTCAACATGATGAGGCGCACCGCGCGGCCGATGGTGGCATTGGCCCGCCAGCCGGGGCCGAGTGCCCCGCGCCCGCCATGCGCGCCGATCTGCTGGCGCACCGGACCATTGATGAGCACGAAGGGCGCCACCGGGTTGGTGGTGGTCTGCACCGCCAGCAGGTTGAACTGCGGTTGCGCCAGGGCCTCCACTGCGGCGATCACCACCGGCAGGTATTCCGGCCGGCAGCCGGCCATGACGGCATTGATGGCGATGTTCTCGACGGTGGCGGTGCCGCCACCGGGGGCAAGCTGGGCGATGGCTTCGTCCGGTGCGCGTTGCACGTACTCGACCATACGCGCGACGCGCTCGGGGGTGGGCGGGATGACGGGCAGGCCATCGGTCCAGCCACGTTCCACCATGTCGTCGAAGGCCTTGCCAAGGTCATCGTCGACCTCGGCACGGGCGGCTTTCAGGGCTACAGGTGCAGTCATCCGGCTATTCCAGCTTGACGCCGGCGTCCTTGACCACCTTGGCCCACTTCACCGCTTCGTTCTTCACATAGGCACCAACCTGCTCCGGGGTGAAGTTGGACGGCTCGGCGCCCTGGGAGAGCAGCGCATCGCGAACCTCGGGGGTGTTGGCCACCTTGATGATGGTAGCGTTCAC
>CAIPGJ010000892.1 GCA_903864555.1 uncultured Pseudomonadota bacterium
ACTCAACTACGCCACCACCTCGGTGAGCCAGCGCCTGCGCATGGAGCCGGTGCTGATGAAGCACGGCCTCAACATCGTTTCGGTCCCGTATCCCACCACCGGCGCCGCCGAGGCGGCGACTTACGCCGGCCATGTGCACCTCATCTTCGCCAACGCCTCGCAGGTGTCCAAGAAAGGCGGCATGTGGGCGCTCGCCGCCACGGGTGACCGGCGCCATCCCAGATTCCCCGAGGTGCCCACCTTCAAGGAACTGGGCCTGCCCCCGGTACCAGGCGCCGAGTACTCCATGCACGCCCCGGCTGGCACGCCGCGGCCCGTGATCGAGCGCCTGCACGGCGCGGTCTCACGCGCACTGCAGCATGCCGATGTCACCGAACGCATGGACAAGCTCGGCTACGAAATCGTCAACGACTCGCCGCAGGCCGCGGCGCAGTATCTGGCCATGCAGGTCAAGCTGGCGACGGACGTGGCGCAGAAGATCGGCATCGAGCCACAATGAGGGAGCGCCTTAACAAAGTGGGGTAAACGAGGTCAAGGGGGGACCGTGCCCCCCCTTCTCACCTGTGCTGCACGATGCATCAGGTCCACGCACCCAGGCTTTAGGGCAGCGCGCGTTCGGCAAGCCTTGCTTGCCCCCGGGACTATACTTGGGCCACTATAACTATAAGAACCCTGCTGCCAACATGCGCATCTTTCCCAAGAATGTGTTCCACGGCTGGCGCATTGTCGCCGCCGGTGGTGTGATCAACGCCCTCATCTCGGGCCTGCTCAACCAGTCCTTTGGCTCCTACGTCGCCGTGCTCACCGAGGAGAAAGGCTGGAGCAAGACGGCGCTCTCCGGCGCTGCCGCCATGAAACCGCTGGAGGCGGCTTTCCTCGGACCGGTGCTGGGCTGGATCATGGACAAGTTCGGCACGCAGCGCATGATCCGCATCGGCGTGGTGATGTTCGGTCTGGGCTTCATGCTGCTCAGTCAGATCGAGTCGCTGATCCACCTGTACCTGGCCTTTTTCGTCATCGCGCTGGGTTCCAGCCTGTCGGGCAACTTCCCCATCAATGTGGTGCTGATCCACTGGTTCGAGAAGCTGCGTGCACGCGCGCTGTCCTCCACCTGGCTGGGCACGGCGGCGGGCGGCCTCTTCGTGCCCATGGTGGCCTGGCTGATCCACGATTACGGTTGGCGACCGACCGCCTTCATCTCCGGGGTGGTGTTCATCCTGGTGGCCTGGCCCATGACATACGTCATCCACGGGCGCCCCGAGGACATCGGCGAGACCGCCGACGGCCTGCCACCGGCGCCGCCCAAGGCGGGCGAACCGCAGGCCTTGCCCAGCCACGAGCAGGGCCACACCGCGAAGCAGGCCCTCATGAGCGCCTCCTTCTGGCTGATTTCACTGGGCCACTGCTTTGCCCTGTTTGCCGTGATCTCGGTGAACGTGCATGCCATCTCACACATCAAGGAAAGCCTGGACTACGCCATCAGCGAAGCAGCGCTTTTCTACACGCTGGTGCTGGTGTTCCAGGTGGGCGGCATCCTGCTGGGCTGGGCGATCGGCGACAAGTACGACAAACGCTACATCGCGGCCAGCTGCATGTTCGCGCACATGATCGGGCTGCTGCTGCTCGCCTATGCCACCGGGCCGCTGATGCTGGTGGTATTTGCCATGTTGCACGGCACGGCCTGGGGCCTGCGCGGCCCGTTCATGGCGGCCATGCGCGCCGACTACTTCGGCCGCAAGGAAATCGGCATGATCCTCGGGCTGTCAGCGCTCATTGTGGTGGTGGGCCAGGTGGGCGGGCCGATGCTGGCGGGGATACTCGCCGACACCTTCGGCAACTACCGCGCGGCCTTCACCGTACTGGCCTGCCTGGCCGGTGGCGGTTCGGTTTTCTTCCTGGCGCTGAAGAAGCCCCAGGCGGCTGGAACATAGTCTCCCACGTGGCCTAATCCCGCCTCACCCCTGCTTGCCTGCAGGGACTTTCGGCGGCTTGACCTTGCGCATCAGCCAGCCGCTGCCTGCCAGCAGCAGCGCATTGGACAGGAATACCGTGGTGTAGCCGAACAGGGCGCCGACACTGCCGAAGATCATCGGCACCACCAGGTGCGTACCATGGCGAACAGTCTTGTTGATGCCGATGGCCTCGGCCACCCGCCCCGGCGGGCTGAGTGCGTACAGCAGCGACAGCGTCATGGGCAGGGCGCAACCCACGCCCAGGCCGAGCGTGAAGGCGATGGCGCCCAGTATCCAGGCGTTGGTGAAGAAGGGGATGAGGACGAACATCGCCCCCGACAGGAACACCGCGTAATTCATGATGCGGAACTCCGACACATGCCTCACCAGGACGGGGATGAAGCTGCGCACGACGAAGGCCGCCACCGCCACCATGCTGAGCACCGTGCCGATGGCCGAAGCCGACAACCCGATGGAATGGCCGTAGATGGGCATATAGAACTGGAACAGGTCCTGCGCCGAGCCGACTACGCCGCTGGCGATGATGATGGTCCGCAGCGGCTTGATGCGCCACAGCTCGGCGACGCTGCCGCGCTTGCCATCCTTGTCACCCTTGTGCGTGGCCTCTCGCGGAATGAGGCGCGGCCACACGGCCATGATGACCAGCGGTGCCGCGACAAACACCGCCAGCACGTAGAAAACGCGGGCATGGCCAATGCCATCGATGAGGAAACCGGTGATGAGCGGCCCCAGCATGTTGGCGATGGACCAGCCCAGGGTGATCACGGTGTAGTTGGTGGCGCGCCGCTCGGGGCCACCGATGCCGCCCACCATGGCCTCCAGCGGCAGGCTGAACACCTGGTGCGAGAAGCCCATGATGAAGGCCACCAGGCCGAGCATCACGAGGTTGCCGAAGAAGGGCGGCAACAGCAGCACCGCCACCATGGCCACGCTGCCCGCGATCACCGGCAGGTGCGGTGGCGCACGGTCGGCGTAACGGCCGATGACGATGGACAGGGTGGTGGCGCAGAAGGCAAACAGCGCAATGATGACGCCCACGGCAAACTGGCTCGCTCCCAGGTCCAGTGCGTACAACGACACCAGCACGCGGCTGCCGCTGAAACCAACCTGGCTGAGCAGGCACATCAATACGACGAGGTAGAGCGTCATGGGTCGGGAATCACGAAATCACGATGAGGGGCGGCACCCCGGCCGGGGCACCGCCTGTGTCAGGCCACCTGCATGGGCGCCCCCCCGCTGCGGGAAGACGCGTCTTGCTCAAACTTCGCTCAGGCAACCGGCGTGTGCTTCTTCAGGAACGCCCTGACGCGCGGACGCGCGGCCTGCAGTGCATCGCCGGCCTTCCACTCGCGGATGAACTCGCAGTTGGGCAACAGCGTGGACATCGCCTCCGAGATAGGCAAGGGGTGCGCCTCATCGTTGCCGGCCAGCACCATGACGGGGGTGGTGCAGGTCTTGAGGAATTCACGGTTGACGCTGTAGAGAAAGCCGTCGGTGTACATGTTCTTGTAGAAGCCATCGAGGGCTTCCCGGGTGGCTTCCGGATGGGTCTTCTGGATGTCGGCGGCCCAGGCGGTGAAACGCGGATTCCAGCCGGGTTTCAGCTCACCCACGCGGCCACTGGGCTGTGCCGCCACGGCACAGGCAACCCGCTGGGGTGCGGCCTTGATGAAGCCCATGATGAAGGGACCGCCGATGCACTGGCCATAGAGGTGGCATTTGTCGATGCCCAGGTGGTCGAGCACGGCGATATGGTCGGCCGTGTAGCTGTGCCAGCC
>CAIPGJ010000893.1 GCA_903864555.1 uncultured Pseudomonadota bacterium
ACGGTGGTGGGCATGATCGAGATCTTCGGCTCGCAGGCGCCCACCGGCACCAATCCCCCGGCACTGGCCCACGGCATTTCGGTGGCGCGGTACACCACCGGCTTCGGCCTGGTCATCGCCATGCCGGCGAGGATTTTCTTCCGTCATTTCCGTGGCGAGGTGGAGAGCTTCGTGGTCGAGATGGAGCAACAGGCCTCCAAGCTGGTCGACATCGTTCACGGTGAGCGGCTGGATTACGCATCCGGCGCACGGCCGCCGCAGTCCTGATCGCAGGCCATCATGAATTTTCGCAGCAACACCAAGGAAGATCCGGAAATCAACCTGATTCCGCTGATCGACGTGCTGCTGGTGATCATCATCTTCCTGATGCTGACCACGACCTATTCGCGTTTTGCCGAACTGCAGATCCAGTTGCCCACCGCTGAGGCGGAGAAACAGCTGGAGCGTCCGAGCGAGATCGCCATCGTGGTGAGTGCCGGCGGGCAATACCTGGTCAACCGGCGGGCCGTCGCCTTTCGTGACGTGCCCACGTTCGCGGAAGAACTGCGGCGTGCCGGCTCCGGGATGAAGAATCCGGTGGTTGTCATCAACGCCGACAACAATGCGACCCATCAGTCGGTCATCCGGATGATGGACGCCGCGCGCCAGGCCGGCTACAGCCAGATCGCATTCGCGGTCGAGCAGACCAGCAAGTAACGCCCCGGTCCAGGGCGGCACCAACGTGCCAGACTCCCGAAAGAATCCTCGCGGCGGGTTTCCCGACTGCTGGTCCCGCACCACTGCACTGACCCTGTTGCTGCTGCCCTTTGCCGGCCTGTTCTCGTTGCTGGTGGCTGTGCGCCGGCTGCTTTTCCGCTGTGGCGTACTGCGCAGTCACAGGCTGCCCGTGAAGGTGATCGTGATCGGCAATCTCACAGTGGGTGGCGTCGGCAAGACCCCTCTGGTCCTCTGGCTGGCGCAACTGCTGCAGGCCTCCGGGCTGCGCCCCGCGGTGCTGTTGCGGGGCTATGGTGGCAGCCATTACCTGCCGCGGCCGGTATCGGGCACCGATGACCCGCTGCTTGCCGGTGACGAGGCCGTCCTTCTGGCCGGGCGCGCCGGATGTCCGGTGTGGGCGGGGCGGGACCGGGCAGCCACCGGCCGGGCCTTGCTGCAGGCCCACCCTGATTGCAGCGTCATCATCTGTGACGATGGCTTGCAGCACTATCGGCTGGTGCGCGATGTGGAAATTGCCGTCGAGGACGAGCGTGGCCATGGCAACGGGTGGATGTTGCCCGCAGGCCCCTTGCGCGAGCCAGTTTCCCGGGCCGTGGATGCCACTGTGGTCAATGGGTTGTCCCTTTTCCCCGGCGGGGGGGGCGACCGTCGTTACGGCATGCGGCTGCGGCCCGCGGGCTTCGAGACCCTGTCGGGCGTTCCGGTCGAGACCAGTCGCTTCAACGGACTGCGGCTGCATGCGGTCGCTGGCATCGGCCATCCAGCCCGCTTCTTCGCCACCCTTTCCGGCCTGGGTCTGACATTCACGCCGCATTCCTTCCCCGACCACCATGCCTTTGTGCCCGCCGACCTGCAGTTCCCGGACTGTGACGCCATCCTGATGACGGAAAAGGATGCGGTAAAATGTCGGGCATTCGCCAGCGACGGCTGCTACATGTTGCGTGTGGCTGCGGAAGCGGATCCTGCCTTCGCCGATTTTTTGCTGGAAGCCATCCATGGACGCCAGACTGCTTGATATCCTCGTCTGCCCGGTTTGCAAGGGCCCGCTGGTGTACCGCAAGAAAGAAGGCGAGCTGATCTGTCGCGCCGACCGCCTTGCCTATCCCGTTCGTGACGACATCCCCATCATGCTCGAAGACGAGGCGCGCAAGCTCGCTCCCGCAGAAGAAGTCGAGTAGGACTGCAGCGTGAAGGATGTTCCGCCGTTTGTCGTAGTGATACCAGCACGCCACGCGTCCACGCGCCTGCCGGGTAAACCGCTTGCCGACATCGCCGGCAAACCCATGGTGGTGCATGTGGCCGACCGGGCCCGCCGGAGCGGTGCCCGCAGCGTGTGCGTTGCCACTGACCATGAAGATATTGCCGCAGCCTGTCGCAAGCATGGCCACGAGGCCGTGATGACGCGTGCGGATCATCCATCCGGAACGGACCGCATTGCTGAAGTTGCCCGGCAGCTGCGCCTTGCGCGCGGCACCATCGTGGTCAATGTGCAGGGCGACGAACCACTCATGGAGCCGGCACTGATACGCGCGGTGGCATCCCTGTTGCATGAGGACCGCAGCGCCGCCGTGGCAACCGCCTGCTGTCCCATCGGCAAGGCTGCGGAATTGTTCAATCCGAACGCCGTCAAGGTGGTGCTCGATGCGCGGGGACAGGCGCTCTATTTCAGCCGGGCGCCCATCCCCTGGGACCGCGATCGCTTCGCAAAGTCCGCCGGAGCTCGCACCAGCATGGCTGGTGCCGTGGCCAACTGGTATCGGCACATCGGGATCTATGCCTATCGGGTGTCCTTTCTCGAGCGCTATGGCGCGCTGGCGCCGTCGCCGCTGGAGCAGGCGGAAGCCCTGGAGCAGTTGCGCGTGCTCTGGCATGGGTTTCAAATTGCGGTGGCTGTGCGCAGCAAGGCGCCGCCGGCCGGGGTGGACACTCCGGCCGACCTGCGCCGGGTGCGAGCCGCGTTGAAGAAGCCCGCGGCTGCAACGCGCAAGGCCGTCTCTCCCGAAAAGTCCGTGCGGGCGCCGCGGTCGCTGCGTTGAAATTGACCGGTCTGCCAAAGCGAGCTATGGTCTTTCCTCCCTGCATAAATATCCGGAACGCCACACATCAGGTGTTTCCCCCGAACATAAAACCACCACCGGGATTTCCACATGAGACTTATTCTCCTTGGCGCACCAGGTGCCGGCAAAGGCACACAGGCAGGCTACATCACCCAGAAACTGGGCATTCCCCAGATTTCCACCGGCGACATGCTGCGCGCGGCGGTCAAGGCAGGCACGCCCCTGGGGATTGCGGCCAAGAAGGTCATGGATGCCGGTGGGCTGGTATCCGACGACATCATCATCGGACTGGTCAAGGAGCGCCTGAATCACCCCGACTGTGCCAATGGATACCTGTTTGACGGATTTCCGCGGACCATTCCCCAGGCGCAGGCCATGCGCGATTCCGGTGTCGACCTCGACTACGTCCTGGAAATCGATGTCGGCTATGACGACATTCTCCGGCGCATGACCGGACGGCGGGTTCATCCGGCCTCCGGGCGCGTCTATCACGTGACCTTCAATCCTCCTAAAGTCGAGGGGCGGGACGATGTCAGCGGTGAAGCACTGGTGCAGCGTGACGACGACAAGGAGGAAACGGTGAAAAAGCGCCTGGACATCTACGAGGCACAGACGCGGCCGCTCGTTGATTACTACATGAAGTGGGCGGCAGAGGGCGATGCCCGCGCCCCCAAGCACCGCAAGATTGCCGGCGTCGGCTCGGTCGACGACATCCGCAACCGCGCTTTTGCGGCTTTGGGGGTTTAAACATCGTGAAGCAAGTCACCCTTACCCAGTACCTCATTGAGATGCAGCGCGAAAAGGGCTGCGTGTCCGCCGAGTTGCGTCTTTTGATCGAAGTCGTTGCCCGCGCCTGCAAGCGCATCAGTCATGCCGTGTCCAAGGGAGCTCTGGGCGGCGTGCTCGGTTCGGCCGGCACCGACAACATTCAGGGGGAGGCCCAGAAGAAACTGGATGTGATCGCCAATGAAGTGTTGGTCGAGGCCAACGAATGGGGCGGCAGTCTCGCCGCCATGGCCTCGGAGGAAATGGAGCATCCCCATCGCATCCCCAGTCATTATCCAAGCGGTGAGTTCCTGCTGCTGATGGATCCGCTGGACGGATCGTCCAACATCGATGTGAACGTGTCGATAGGTACCATATTCTCGGTGTTGCGCTGCCCGAAAGGTGTTGAGCCGGATGAACAGGCTTTCCTGCAGCCTGGCTCCCAGCAGGTTGCGGCAGGGTTTGCCGTCTATGGTCCCTCCACCGTGCTGGTCCTCACCGTGGGTTGTGGCACCGTCGCATTCACGCTGGACCGGGAACTGGGGAGTTTCGTCATGACCGAGCCGTCCATGCGGCTGGAGCCGGCAACCCAGGAATTCGCCATCAATGTCTCGAACATGCGCAATTGGCACCCGCCGGTGAAGCGCTATATCGACGAGTGCCTGGCCGGCAAGAGCGGCCCGCGTGGCAAGGATTTCAACATGCGCTGGGTCGCCTCCATGGTGGCCGATGTCTTTCGCATCCTGACCCGGGGCGGGGTATTCATGTACCCCTGTGATGCAAAGCATGTGGCCGGCCGCCTGCGGCTAATGTACGAGGCAAATCCCATGGCATTCGTGGTCGAGCAGGCCGGTGGTGCTGCCACCAACGGCCAGATGCGCATCCTCGACATCCAGCCCAAGGCCCTGCATGAGCGGGTTGGTGTCATCCTGGGCTCCAGCGAAGAGGTGGATCGGGTGACGCAGTACTGCCAGCAGGCCTCCTGACGCTGCGGCTGCTCGCCCTCGGGGGGGCAGCTTGGTTATAATTCGAAACTTTACGCAATTCTGCCCACGCTTATAGCGTCGGGCGGTTATACCAATTCAGCGGAGGATTTATGGAAGCAGGGCTCTGGTTCGCGCTCGCCTGTGCCGTCGTGGCCATTCTTTACGGCGCGATTTCAACTAAATGGATATTGGCCCAGCCAGCCGGCAATGATCGGATGCAGGAGATTGCCGGAGCGATACAGACCGGCGCCATGGCTTACCTGAATCGCCAGTACTTCGCCATATCGGTGGTCGGTGTGGTCCTGTTCTTCGTGGTTGGCTTCACTCTGGGCTGGATGACCGCCATTGC
>CAIPGJ010000894.1 GCA_903864555.1 uncultured Pseudomonadota bacterium
CGGGGGGATTTTCTACCGCGACGCTTGAATGGCACCAGTCGCTATCAGGCAGATGCCATGGATGTCTTTGGGTGCCCTGCCTGCAAAGCGACCATCAGGATCAGGACTCGCAGCACGGCCTGTCAAACGCACGCAGATCCGCTTGCCTGGTGAAAATCCCCCCGCTCGGCTTCGCCGAGTCGGCCCCCTTTGACAAGGGGGGTTAACACCGCCGTGCCTGCCAAGCTTGCTGCCAATGCCATCCCCGAAAATTGACGAAGAACCTCTGACACCGGGACATAACTTGCTGCCTCTGATCACCCGCTCAGGCACTCATCGCGCCTGGCTCCTGAAGGCCCAGCCAGTGAAGCGCGATTCGATGGCTGCGGTGATGGCGTACAGGACGATGCCCAGCACGGCCAGCACCAGCAGGCCGGCAAACACCAGTGGCACCTGGAAGTTGGCCTGGGCCGACAGCATCAGGTGGCCAATGCCGCGGTTGGCCCCCACCGTCTCGGACACCACCGCCCCCACGAAGGCCAGGGTGATGGCGACTTTCAGCGAGCCGAAGAAGTACGGCAACGAGCGCGGTATGCCGACCTTGCGCATCACGTCCAGCTTGGAGGCGCCCAGGGCCCGCAACACATCTTCCAGTTCCGGCTCGGTGGTGGCCAGACCGGTGGCCACGTTGACCACGATGGGAAAGAAGGAGATCAGGAAGGCAGTGATCACTGCAGGCACTTCGCCAATGCCGAACCACAGGATCAGCACCGGGACCATGGCCACTTTGGGGATCGAGTTGAAGCCGATCAGCACCGGATACAGGCCAGCGTAGATGGCCCGGTGCCAGCCCACCGCCAGTCCCAGCAGCATGCCGAAGATGGTGGCCAGCATGAAGCCGGCCAGCGTGGTCCACAGCGTGACCAGGGAATTGCGCCAGATCGGGCCACTGTACTGCACCAGTGCGGCAAACACGCTGGAGGGCGTCGGCAGGATGGTCGGCGGGATGGCGAACAACCGGCACACCCCCTCCCACAGCAGGAACAGGGCTACAGTGAAGACTGCCGGGGCGACGATCTGCAGGGTGAGTTGCGAACGATCCATCACTGTTTCACTTCCCGGTGGCTGCCGATGTAACCGCGCAACTCATGCACGATGTCCGAGAACGCCGGCGTGAAGGTGACCTCCAGGTCGCGAGGCCTGGGCAACGGCACGGCGCAGCGGTGCACCACCCGCCCCGGCCGGCTGGACATCACATAGACGGTGTCGGCCAGGAACACCGCCTCGCGCAGATCGTGGGTGACCAGCATGACGGTGACCTTGCGTTCGGCCTGGATGTCGCGCAGCGCGCACCACAGGTCTTCCCGGGTGAAGGCGTCCAGGGCGCCGAAGGGCTCATCCATCATGAGGATTTCCGGCTCATGGATGAGTGAGCGGCAGATGGACGCCCGCTGCTGCATGCCGCCGGACAACTGCCAGGGAAACTTCAGCGAGAAATCACCCAGCCCTACCTTGGCGAGCAGCGTCTGGGCACGCTCGCGGTACAGGCTGCGCTCGGCACGCATGCGGCTGCGATGCGGCTGCACGATCTCCAGCGGCAGCAGCACGTTGTCCAGCACATTGCGCCAGGGCAGCAGGTTGGAGTTCTGGAATGCCATGCCCACCGACTTGAGTGGGCCATTGACCGGTTTACCCTCGACGGTGAGGCGGCCCTGTGCCGGTGGATGCAGGCCGGAGATCAGCTTCATCAGCGAGCTCTTGCCGCAGCCGGACGGACCGACCACTGCTATGAATTCGCCACGGGCGATGTCGAGGGTGACCGTCTCGATGGCCTTGATCGCGGCATTGCCGCGGCCATAGGTCATGGAGACGTCCGTCAGCGAAACGAGCGGTTCCACTGCTGCCACTACTTCGCCTGGCGCTGGGCGGCCGGTGGCAGGAACTCGGCGGTGAAGATGTCGGCCGCAGCAGGCTTGGCCGTGTAATTGAAGGTCAGGCCGATCTGGTCGATGGAGCGGGTCAGGCGTGCCGCATCGACATTGCCCAGTCCTGTCTTCAGCACTTCCGGCGTGACGAAATTCTGCGCCAGGGCCATCTGCAGGCGCTCCAGTTCGACCGCCTTGTTGGCGATTTCATTGCGTCGCATCAGGGAGTCGATCGCCATGGCAGGATCCTTGATCGTGTCCTGCACGCCCTTGATGGTGGCCCGCACGAAGCCGGCCACTGCCTTGGGGTTGGCCTTGGCAAAATCCGGGTTGACCATGATGGCATTGCCATAGAGATCAACGCCGTAGTTGCGCATCATCAGCGTGACAATGTCTGCCCCAGCCACGCCATTGGCCTTGAGGTTCATCACCGAGGAGAAGGAGAACCCGGTGATAGCGTCCACCTTGCCCTGGGCCAGCATGGGTTCACGCACCGGAAAGCCGACGTTCTCGATCTTCACCTTGCTGGCATCGATGCCGTTCTGCCGGACAAAAATGGGCCACTGGGCATAGGCGCCATCAGGCGCCGGCGCTCCCAGCACCTTGCCTTCCAGACTCTTGGGGCCGGTGATGCCACTTTTCTTCAGCGCGATGATGGCAAAGGCCGGCGTGTCATAGACCATCATGATGGCCTTGATCGGGGCATTGGCCTTGTTGTCGCGAAACTTGATCAGCGAGTTGATATCGGAGAAGCCCAGCGGATAGACGCCGCTGGCCACCCGGTTGATGCCTTCCACCGAGCCGTTGCCCTGGTCGATGGAAACATCCAGCCCTTCGGCCTTGTAGTAACCCTTGTCGATGGCTACAAAGTAAGGCGCTGCCGGGCCTTCGAATTTCCAGTCCAGTGCGAACTTGATGGGGGTCTGGGCATGCGCGCCACCCCAAAATGGTGCAATGATGAATGCCGCCACCAGCATGGTGGATGCGCGAAGCAAGGTGGAACAGGCCATGAATTGACTCCAGTAATCAGGCAATGGGTTTAACCGGGGCAAGACCAAACTCTGCCCGTTTCAGAGAGTACACACTGGGTGCAATTTCAGAAACGGGCATGGCACAAGCGGACACGACCCGCCTGTTCCCTGCATTCTAAGCAAACTTCGCGCCACGCAGGTTTTCAAAGAGAGCGGTCCAGCCGACGATGCCGCCCTGGGCTCGGATCATTGCCAGGGTGGCTGCCTTGAATTGGGGGAAATAGCTATCCGTGGCATCTTCGATGAGCAGGCATTCATAGCCGCGGTCATTGGCCTCGCGCATGGTGGTCTGAACACAGACCTCGGTGGTGACGCCGGCAAACAGCAGGTGGGTGATGCCCTTGAGGCGCAGGATCTCCCCAAGGGTGGTGGCATAGAACGCCCCCTTGCCGGGCTTGACGATGACCGGCTC
>CAIPGJ010000895.1 GCA_903864555.1 uncultured Pseudomonadota bacterium
AGTACCACCCCACCTGCATGCCCGGCACCGGGCTGCTCTTCACCGAGGCCTGCCGTGGCGAAGGTGGCTTCCTGCTGAACAAGGACGGCTACCGCTACCTGCAGGACTACGGGCTCGGCCCCGCCGAGCCGACGCCACGCAACAAGGCGATGGAGCTCGGACCGCGCGACCGGCTGAGCCAGGCCTATTGGCACGAGAAGCAGAAGGGCCGCACCATCGATGGACCACATGGCCCGGTGGTGCATCTCGATCTGCGGCACCTGGGCGAGCGCAAGCTGCGCGAGCGCTTGCCGCAGATCTACGAACTGGCCGTTGAGTACCTCGGCGTCGATCCGGCGAAGGCGCCGATACCGGTGCTGCCTGCGGTGCACTACACCATGGGCGGCATCGTCGCCGATGGCCGCACCGCTTCTTCGATGCCGGGTCTGTATTCGGTGGGTGAGTGCTCCAGTGTCGGCATCCACGGCGCCAACCGGCTTGGTTCCAACTCGTTGACCGAGCTGCTGGTGTTCGGCAAGGTCGCCGGGCAGGAGGCCGCGGCTCGGGCATCGGCTGTCGCGCACGGCGATGATGCTGCCCTCACGGCGCTGGCCGAGCGCTCGCGCGAGCAGGCGCTGGCCGTCGTCGAGCACGGCGCCCGCGGCACCGAGCGCATCGCCACCTTGCGCCGCGAGATGGCGCAGACCATGGAAGAAGGTTGTGGCATCTACCGCACTGGCGCGACGATGCAGGCCACCTGCGACAAGCTGGCCGAACTCAAGCAGCGTTACCGCAAGGTGCATCTGGACGATGGCTCGCGGGTCTGGAACACCGAGTGGCTGCTGGCCATCGAGCTCGGCTACCTGCTCGACGTGGCGCAGGCCATGGCGCACTCGGCGCTGCAGCGCCGTGAGTCGCGCGGCTCGCACCAGCGGCTGGATGGCTACGAGCAGCGCGACGACCTCAACTTCTTACAGCACAGCCTGGCCACCCATGCCGGCGACGATGCACCTCGCATCAGCTACGGGCCGGTGAAGATCACGCGCTCGCCACCCGGGACACGCGCCTATGGTGCCGCGGGTGAAAAGGCCGAGGCCGAGCGCCATGCGCAGGAGGACAAGCATGTCTGAAAAGGCCAGGACCATCGAACTCGAGGTGCTGCGCTACCGTCCCGAGCAGGACAGCGAGCCGCTGTGGCAGCGCTACACCGTGCCCTTCACCGAGGACATGTCGGTGCTGCAGGCGCTGCAGCACATCAAGGACGACATCGACGGCACGCTGAGTTTTCGCTGGTCCTGCCGCATGGCCATCTGCGGCAGCTGCGGCATGATGATCAACGGCAAACCCGAGCTGTCCTGCCAGACCTTCCTGCGTGATCTGCTGCCCGGGCCGGTGCGCGTCGAGGCGCTGGCGCACTTTCCGATCGAACGCGACCTGGTGGTCAGCGTCGATGGTTTCGTGAAGAAGCTCGAGGGCATCCAGCCCTACATCGTGCCCAAGGTGCCGCGCACGCTGGAAGAAGGCGAGTACCTGCAGACGCCGGCACAGCTGGCGATGTACGAACCCTTCAGTGGCTGCATCAACTGCATGCTGTGCTACGCCGCCTGCCCGCAGTTCGGCCTGAACCCCGACTTCACCGGCCCCGGTGTGCTGGCGCTGCTGCACCGCTACAACGCCGACTCGCGCGACGGCGCGCGCCAGCAGCGCATGGCCACGGTCAACGCCGAAGAGGGCGTCTGGTCGTGCACGGCCGTCGGCTATTGCTCGGAGGTCTGCCCCAAGCATGTCGACCCGGCCCATGCGGTGAACCAGAACAAGGTGAACAGCGCGAAGGACTACTTCCTGCGCTGGTTGAAGCCGGCCGCCGCTACGCCGTCGAAGGCAGGAGATCAGCCATGAAGCCCGCTGCGCCGGATGTACCCGTTGAATCCGCTGCGCGTGTCGAACCCGCCTTCAGTCAACGCCGCCCTTACACACGGCCCATGGGTGCCTGGTGGCGCCGCGACCCGTTCTTCATGGTCTACATGTGGCGCGAGGTCACGGCGGTGGGAGTTGCTGCGTACGCGGTGCTGCTGCTCGCCGGCCTGTTGTGCCTGATGCAGGGCGAGGCAGCCTGG
>CAIPGJ010000896.1 GCA_903864555.1 uncultured Pseudomonadota bacterium
AGACTGGAGAAATTCAAAATCGGACGGCTTGCGCCGCCCATGGAATCGTTTGCTCACTTGACACGGGCCGGCTAATGGGGGCCCCCTTTGACAAGGGGGTAAACCCCGAGCCTGCCAAGCTTGCTGCCAATGCCATCCCCGGAAATTGACGAAGCACCTTTGACAAGGGGGTTAACCCACGGCGCCCCCGTACATCGGCAAGCAATACGTCAGGCGGCGTCCGATTGACCCACCCCGGCCTTGCCGCTATGCTCGCTCGCCAGTGGCCGCACCGGCCCTGCAGCGCAACACCCAGCAGCAGACACCACCACACAATGGCGCGAACCATGATCCGCCGCCGGAGGAGCTCCAGATGGCATTGCAATTCCGCCCGCTCGGCTATGCCGTGGGCGCCGAGGTCACCGGGGTCGACATCAGCAAACCCATCGACGACCAGACCTTCGCCGAGATCTACGCCGCCTTCCTGCAGTACAGCGCGCTGCTGTTCCGCGGCACGCCGGTGACGCGCGAGCAGCACATCGCCTTCAGCCGCTACTTCGGCGAAGTGGACAACAATGACCGCTCCCCGCGCATCCGCCACCCGGAGTACCACGAGATCCAGATCATCACCAACAAGATCAAGACCTCCACCATCAAGGACGCCTTCCCCGGCATGATCTGGCACTCCGACCAGTCCTATTCAACGCAGCCGGCCAAGGCCACGCTGCTGCATGCCCTGCAGGTACCCGGCATCGGCGGGGACACCATGCTCGCCAACATGTGCATGGCCTACGACACGCTGTCGGACACCATGAAAAGCCTCATCGAACCACTCGAGGCGGTGCATTTCGGCGGCAAGGCGCGCCTGGACAACAGCTCGCCGGAGCGCGCCACGGAGACAGCCAAAGCCAACCCGCCCACGGCGCACAAGCTGGTGCAGGTGCATCCGGAGACCGGCAAAAAATCGCTGTATGTCGGTGGCAAGGTGAAGCAGATCGTCGGCCTCAACCCGGACGAAAGCCAGTTGCTGCTCGGCTTCCTGCAGACGCATGCCGCGCGGCCGCAGTTCTGCTACCGCCACACCTGGCAGCAGGAGGACGTGCTGGTGTGGGACAACCGCTGCACCAACCACGTGGCGATCGGCGACTACGACCGCCGCAACGAACGCCACATCGATCGCACCACGGTGAAGGGCCTGCCCGCCGGCCGTGCCTACACCGGCCCCGTCCATTACGAAGGCCCGCGGCTGTGACCATGAAAACCTTTCCCCTGCACCGCATCGGCCGCCTTTCCCGCAATCTTTGCACGCCACTGGCGCTGGCCCTGTGCACAGCCCTGAGCACCGCGGCAACGACAGCGACGGCGCAGGCGCAGGCCTATCCGGCCAAGCCCATCCGCGTCTACACCTCGGCCGCCGGCGGCGGCAACGACCTGGTGGCCCGCATCATCAGCCAGGGGCTCTCGCCGGCGCTGGGCCAGCCGGTGCTGGTGGAAAACCGCGCCGGCATTCTGTCGGTGGAGGCCGTCTCCAAGGCGCCCCCTGATGGCTACAGCCTGCTGGTCATCGGCAGCAGCCTGTGGGTGGACCCGCTGATGCGCGAGGATGCCGGCTGGGATCCGGTGCGCGACTTCGCCCCCATCACCCTGGCCGTGGCCTCGCCCAATGTGCTGGTGGTGCACCCCTCGGTGCAGGCCAACTCGATCAGGGAACTGATCGCACTGGCCAAGGCCAAGCCTGGCGCGCTGAACTATGCCTCGGCCGGTTCCGGATCGACGCCGCACATTGCTGCAGAACTGTTCAAGTACATGGCCGAGGTGGACATCGTGCGCGTGCTCTACAAGGGCACGGCGCAGGCATTGAATGACCTGATCGCCGGACAGTGCCAGCTCACCTTCACCCCGGCCGGCACCGCCAGCCAGTTCGTCAAATCGGGCAAGCTGCGCGCCCTCGGGGTCACCTCGCTGCAGCCCTCGGCGCTGTTTCCCGGGCTGCCCACCATCGCCTCATCCGGCGTGCCGGGCTACGAAGCGGTATCCACCTACGGCGTGTTCGCACCGGCAAAGACGCCCGCCGCCATTGTCACGCGGTTGAACCAGGAGATCCTCAAGACCCTGACCCAGCCTGCAGTGAGGGAGAAGTTGTTCAGCACCGGCTCCGAAGCCGTGGGCAGTTCGCCCGAGGAACTGGCGGCCAAGATCAAATCGGAGATGGCGCGCCTGGCCAAGGTGGTCAAGCCGGGCAGCTGAACGGGACGCCGGGCCTGCCCGGCGCCTGCCCATCGAGGCGCCGCGCTATTGCAGCGTCACCCCGCCTGGCGTGGCCCGTTCCTTGGCGATGCTGCCAAAGCGCCCGCTGTTGTAGTCCTCGATGGCCTGGCGGATTTCCTCGGCGGTGTTCATGACGAAGGGCCCGTAGCCCACCACCGGCTCGTCGATCGGCTCGCCGGCCAGCACCAGCACGCGCGCATCGTTGTTCGATTCGATGCTGAACTCGCACTCCCGGCGGTCGAGCACCACCACCTGGGCATCGCGCGCGAT
>CAIPGJ010000897.1 GCA_903864555.1 uncultured Pseudomonadota bacterium
CGAAATGCGCGTGAAAGACAAAGTGGCGGTGGTGACGGGCTCCGGCTCCGGCATGGGCAAGGCCATTGCAAAGCGCCTCGCCGCAGAGGGCGCCATCATCGTGGTGGCCGATGTCAACGAGAAAGGCATCCAGGAGACCGTCGGCGAGCTGACGGCGCAAGGTGCCAAGGCCATCGGTGTGAAGATGGATGTCTCCAACCAGGCGCAGGTCACGCAGGTCATGCAGGAAGTGGTCGACAAACTCGGCAAGATCGACATTCTGGTGAACAACGCGGGGGTCACGCGGCATCGCCCGTTCGCGACCATGAGCACCGAGGACTGGGATGCGGTCCTGGCGGTGGATCTGAAGGGAGTGTTCTTCTGTTCCCAGGCGGTGGCGCCGCACATGACCGGCCGGAAATACGGCAAGATCCTCAACATCTCATCCATCTCCGGGACCGGGGCCTCGGCGCATGCCGTGGGTGGTTCCCAGGGCGGCAATGCCAATTACGCGGCTGCCAAGGCGGGCGTCATCCAGCTCACCAAGACCCTCGCGCGGGAACTGGGTCCCCACGGCATCAACGTGAATGCGATTGCGCCGGGCTTCGTGTACACGGCGATGACCGGCACCACGCGCAGCCCGAAGGAAGTGGAAGAGCATATTGCAGTGAGGTCCGCCTCTGCGGTGCTCGGCCGCTGTGGCACCCCCGAGGACATTGCCAACGCGGTGCTGTTTTTCGTGTCGGACGAGTCCGCATTTGTCTGCGGCCAGACGCTCTACGTCGACGGCGGCCGTACCGACCGCATGTGATTTTGCGGTATCTTCGCAGGATCGATACAAAGGCGGAGAAGCAGGGATGTCCGGAACGACCGAAGCTGAATACAAGACCTGGCAGTGCACGCTGTGCGGATTCATCTACGACGAGAGTGCGGGACTGCCCGAAGAGGGCATTCCCCCCGGAACGCGCTGGGCCGATGTGCCCGAGGACTGGACCTGCCCCGCGTGTTCCGTGGGCAAGGCCGACTTCGAGATGATGGAGTTCTAGCCCGGGATCAGTGCGCGGGGCAAGCCTGCGTCACTGGATCTCCGTCTTGCTGATCGCTGAAACAGGCCGGCGGCCGGCAGCACCATGCTCAGACCAGCGCGCCCAGCATGCCGCCTTCGACCTGGATGGTGGAGCCGGTGACGAAGCCGGCCTGCATCGAAGCGAGGAAGCTCACCACCCCGGTGATTTCCTCCTGCGTGCCCATGCGTCCCAGCGGCGTGAGTTTCTTGCGCGCCTCGGTCTGCTCGGCCGAATAGGCGGCGCTGCCGGTGCGGTGGGAGGTGTCGATCAGGGCCGGCGCAACGCAGTTGACCGTGATGCCATTGGCGCCGATCTCGTTGGCCAGGTGCTTCATGTAGGCCGTCACGCCGGCGCGGAACACCGTGGACAGGCAGTGGTGCGGCATCGGTTCCTTGACCGAGGCGGAGGTGATCGCAATGATGCGCCCCCAGCTGCGTTTGAGCATCAGCGGCACGATGCCCTTGGCGGTCTGGATCGCGCCCCACAGCTGGATCTGATAGGCCTGCTGCCAGCGCGATTCATCCTGCTCCTCCAGCGTGGCACGGATCGGGTTGGGTGCACGCCCGGTGTTGAGGATGAAGATGTCCAGGCCACCGAACGTTGCTTCGATGGTCTGCGCCAGCCTGGCCACATCGGCTTCGATCGTCATGTCGCCGCGCACCGCCAGCGCCTGCACGCCGTGCTTCTCGCGGATGTCCCGGGCGGCTTGCTCCAGCTTGTCCTGCGAGCGGGCGAACAGCACCACGTTGACGCCCTCTGCCGCCAGCGCGTGGGCAATATTGTGGCCCATGCCGCCGCTGGAGGCGGTCACCAGGGCAGTCTTTCCGGCAATTCCGAGATTCATGCGGATTCCTTGTGCAAGTGTGAGTCGTTCAATACGCCGCCTGCTTCAGCCGGCATCCAGCACCCGGCCGCCATCCACCACCATGCCGATGC
>CAIPGJ010000898.1 GCA_903864555.1 uncultured Pseudomonadota bacterium
CACTGAAGGATGTGCCGGCCAGCACGGCTGAATCAGACGCCATGAGCCGGGATCTCAAGAAGCGGGGATTCCGTTTCGTCGGGTCCACCATCTGTTATGCCCACATGCAGGCCACCGGCATGGTCAACGACCACCTCGAAACTTGCTTCCGCCATGCCGAGCTGAGTGGCCCCTCCCTCGCCAAGCCCGTCAAAGCCAAGTCCGGGCCATCCGCAGCACCCGCCAAAGTCAAAGGGCGGAAGGCACCAACTGCCCGCCGCCCCCACAAGCCCGCTCGGCTGACCCGACGCTGACCGCCGATTTCAGATCAGGTCAATCCGGCGTCCAGGGCGAGATCTCCTTGCCGCTGGCCACGGGTACAAACACCGGCTGGAATTTCGGCAGTGCGGCGGCCAGGTCCTCGGGGGTCCAGCCCGATCGCTTGTTGAGGAAGCGGATGGGCCGTGTCAGGCTGTAGAGGATGATCTCGTTGCCGCGTGCACCCAGCAACTGCCCGTTGACACCCTTGGCCACGTCGCTTGCCAATACGGTGGCCAGCACTGCCGGCGACTCCGGCGGCAGTGCGGCCTCGCGCTTTTTCTTCTCCTCGACGCTGCGGCCGGGGACGCTGTCCGTCATGCGTGTCCAGGCACCGGGGGCCAGGCAGTTCGAGCGCACGTTGTAGCGACCCAGCTCCAGCGCCAGGGTCTGGCTGAAACCCAGCATGGCATTCTTGGCTGCCGCATAGTTGGCCTGCCCGACATTGCCCAGAAACCCCGAGGTCGATGTCACATGCACCAGCGCCCCGCTCTCCTGCTTGCGAAAATGTTCCACGGCGGCGCGACTCACATAGAACACGCCATACAGATGGACCTTCACCACGGCGTCAAAATCCTCCGGCGTCATCTTGTGGAACATGCCATCCCGCAGGATCCCGGCATTGTTCACCACCGCGTCGATGCGCCCGAAAGTGTCCAGCGCGCACTGGACGATGCGTCGACCGCCATCCCAGCTGGTGACCGATTCATAATTGGCCACGGCATTGCCGCCGGCCTTCTTGATGGTGTCCACCACTTCCTGAGCCGGGGTGCCTTCCTTGTTGTTGCCATCCAGGCTGGCGCCGATGTCGTTCACCACCACGCTCGCCCCCTGGCTTGCCATCATCAGCGCCGTGGCGCGCCCGATGCCCCGCCCCGCCCCTGTCACAACCGCCACTTTCCCCTTCAGCAAATCTCCCGCCATGTCCGCTGCTCCTTGTTGGTTGTTCGCCGCCGCATCTCCCGGCGCTTGCGCAATCTGTCGCCCCTTGTCCCGTGTCGCTGTCACTCGGGGACGATGGTGGGAGGGTCCCAGGGGATGACGCCCTTGCCGCTGGCCATCTTCGTATAGAGGCCGTCAAAGGCAGGCAGTGCTTCGGCCAGTGATTCGGGGCTCCAGCCGCCGTCGCGGTGCAGGTAGCGCAGCGGGCGCGGATGGTTGAACAGCATCATGTCCGAGCCACGGGCACCGAAAATCTGGCCGTGCACGTCCTTTGCAGCATCGCTGACCAGAAAGGCCATCATGGAGCCGGGCGACTCGGGCGGCAACGCCGCCAGTCGCTTCTTGTTGGCCTCGTCGCCACCCCGCAGGCCGGCGGGCACGCTCTGGGTCATGCGGGTATTGGCACCGGGCGCCAGCACATTGGAGCGGATGTTGTAACGCTTCAGTTCCAGCGTCAGCACATTGCACATGCCGACCAGCCCCATCTTCGCCGCGCCGTAATTGGCCTGCCCCATGTTGCCGAACAGGCCGGAGGTGGAACTCACAAACACGAAGGCACCGCTTTCCTGCTTGCGAAAATGCGGCACCGCCGCCCGGCTGAGATTGAACGAGCCGTACAGATGCACCTGCATCACCGCATCGAATTCCTCTTCGGACATGTTGTGGAACATGCGATCCCGCAGGATGCCGGCGTTATTGACCACCCCGTCGATGCGCCCATAGGTATCCAGGGCGCATTGCACGATCCTGTGGGCACTGTCCCAACCGGAGACGCTGTCATAGTTGGCCACCGCCTCGCCGCCGTTCTGCTTGATGAAGTCTACGGTTTCCTGCGCCGGACTCCGGTCCGTGTTCTGGTCACTCAGACCGGCGCCGACGTCATTCACCACCACTTTGGCGCCTCGCGCCGCCATGATAACGGCGCCGGCACGCCCTATGCCACGTCCCGATCCCGATATGACGACGACTTTGCCTTCAAGCATGCCACTGGCCATGGATTGTGCTCCCCCTGGATGTCGACTGGATGCAGCCGGGATTACCTCCATCAAGGATCCCAGGCTGTGGATGTGCCCTGCCGGACCGTCCTGCAACGCCGATCAGCCATCTTTTCCGGGGTACTTGCAGCAAGCCGGCGCATTGGCCGGTGTCGCTGGCTCCCGTGTGTGGCTTGCTGCGACGACACGCTGCGGGACATCAGACTGGCCGGGAAATCATAGCATGTGGTCTGCACCACTCTTGTCCGGCAGCCGTGCCATCACCGGCCTGCGGCGGACCACGCCGACATGCGCAATCTGATATGCTGGAACTGAATCAGGCACTGCTCAAATCTGCCCCCTTGGCTGCCCGCTGAAGCTGGTCGGCAATCGGAGACTGGAGTGAAAACATGATCCCGCGCCCCACGACAAGTCTACAGGCCTGGTTTGCCTGCCTGCTGGCTATGCTGTTCTGTTCCGTCGCCACGGCCCAGGAAGCCCAGGAACCGAACACCGTCATCCTGGTGGCAGCACCCAATCTGGCCGAACCCGTGTATCGCCAGACCGTGCTCATCGTCACCGCCATCGAAGGCGGTCGCTTCATCGGCGTCATGCTCAACCGTCCGACGCGCCGCACGCTCTCCAGCCTCTTCCCCGAACACAATGCGTCGAAGGCCGTGGTGGAACCGGTATTCTTCGGCGGCCCCATGTCGCGCAGCGCCGTGTTCGCGCTGTCCAAGAACCAGAAGGCTGCCGGCACAGGCAGCATCCCCATGTTGAAGGACCTCTATCTGGCCATCACCGTGAACGTGGTGGACAAGGTGATCGAGGAAAGCCCGAACGATGCCCGTTATTACGTCGGCAATGTCATGTGGCGGCCGGGGGAGCTCCAGGACGAGATCCGCCGCGGTGTCTGGAATGTGCTCGATGCCGACCCCCAGGTCGTCTTCAACAAGGATCCCACCCATCTCTGGGAAGACCTGTCGAAGGTCGCGCGTGGCGTCGTGGCCAATCTGGATAGTGGCCATCAGATCATGGCGCTCTCCCACCAGGGGCACTGACCCCTTCCGGTTGGCCTTTCTGTTCTGGATGGGCCTCGCCGCTTGCGGTGCGGCTTAACAGACCACAGCAATCCAGCTGCGCGCCTGATGCGCATTGCTGAACGCTGGTGCCCTCTGGCCCGCGATGCCAAGCTGAACCTGAAACAGGAATAAGGCTCACGGGGGCAGCTACAGCAGGACCACAGCCCCCTTTGCGCAGATGGAAAAGGGCGGACACCCTGCGGCGCCCGCCCTTGCCGATGCAGCCAGCGTATTCAGGCTGCCTGTTCTGCCTGTTCTGCCTGTTCTGCCGGTGCTGCCGGCTCCTTGGTGAAGCGGAATCTGCGATCGCGGTAATCCACCTTGATGACATCCTTGGCCGCAAAATGGCCCTCGAGGATCTGCTTCGCCAGCGGATTCTCCAGCTGCTGCTGTATCGCCCGCTTCAGTGGCCGTGCACCGTAGACCGGATCGAAGCCGGCCCTGGCCAGTTCGGCCAGCGCAGCATCGCTCACCTTGAGGTGCATTTCCATCTTCGCCAGGCGGTCCTCCAGGTACTTCAGCTGGATGCGCGCGATGTTCTTGATGTGCTTTTCGTCCAGCGCATGGAACACCACGATCTCATCGATGCGGTTGACGAACTCCGGACGGAACTGTGTCTTCACCTCGGCCATCACCGCAGTCTTCACCAGTCCCGGATCACTGCCCGACAGGCTCTGGATCATCTGTGAGCCGAGATTGGAAGTCATCACGATCACCGTGTTCTTGAAGTCCACCGTGCGCCCCTGGCCGTCGGTCATGCGGCCGTCGTCCAGCACCTGCAGCAGCACGTTGAACACGTCCGGGTGCGCCTTCTCGACCTCGTCGAGCAGGATCACCGAGTAGGGCTTGCGACGCACCGCCTCGGTCAGTCCGCCACCTTCCTCGTAGCCGACATAGCCGGGGGGGGCGCCGATGAGGCGGGCCACGGAATGTTTCTCCATGAACTCGGACATGTCGATGCGGATGAGGTGATCCTCGGAATCGAAGAGGAAACCTGCCAGCGCCTTGCACAGCTCGGTCTTGCCCACGCCCGTGGGCCCGAGGAAGAGAAATGAGCCGTAGGGCTTGTTCTCGTCCGACAGGCCCGCCCGTGAACGCCGGATGGCGTCGGACACCAGGCGCACCGCCTCGTCCTGTCCCACCACGCGCTCGTGCAGCTTGTCTTCCATCTTCAGCAGCTTGTCGCGC
>CAIPGJ010000899.1 GCA_903864555.1 uncultured Pseudomonadota bacterium
AGCGCCATCACAAGCGCCGCCTGCTGCAGCCACCGTTCTGCCAACTGATCGCCTCGCGCATCCGGCCCGGCGGCTACTTCCACTCGGCCACCGACTGGGAGGAGTACGCGCAGCAGATGCTGGAAGTGCTGGTGGCAGAAGCACTGCTGGAGAACACTGCGGCCGGTTATGCCGAGCGCCCCGGCTCGCGCCCGCTCACCAAGTTCGAGCAGCGCGGCCTGCGCCTGGGACACCGTGTGTGGGACCTGATCTTCCGGCGAAAATGATCATTTCCGGGCGCTGTCCGGCATCATCATTGGCTGAACAGCCTGATTGTGATCAGGCAGGAAGAGTCCCAGCAGATCGTTGAGGAAGCGCTGGCCCAGCGGCGTCGGCCGGATGGTCTCGTGGGTGCGTGCAATCAGCCCTTTGGCCTCGGCCGCTTCCAGCTCACGGTGCACGCTGCTGATTTCCAGACCGGTACGCTCGTGGAACAGCGCCACCGGAAAGCCATCGCTCAGCCGCAGCGCGTTCATCATGAATTCGAAAGGCAGGTCGGCACGCGTGACCGCATGTTCTTCCGAAATGGCCGAGCCACGCCCCAGCTGGTCGAAATAACTTTGTGGCTGTTTGTAGCGCGCCTGGCGGATGATGCGGTCCGGAAACGACAGCTTGGTGTGTGCCCCCGCACCTATGCCCAGGTAATCGCCGAAGCGCCAGTAATTGAGGTTGTGGCGGCACTCGCGGCCGCTTTTGGCATAAGCCGAGGTCTCGTAGTTGCCGTAGCCGCCCTCGGCGAGCATCACCTGCAGCCGCTCCTGTATGTCGGCGGAGGTGTCCTCGTCGGGCAGCTCGGGCGGATAGCGATGGAACACGGTGTTGGGTTCCAGCGTCAGGTGGTAGAAGGACAGGTGGTTGGTGCCGCAGCTCAAGGCGGCCCTGCAATCAGCCTCGGCCTCGGCCAGGGTCTGCCTGGGCAGCGCATACATGAGGTCGAGGTTGATGTTGTCGAAATATTTCGACGCGGTTTCGATGGCACGCCAGGCCTCGGCGTCGTCGTGAATGCGGCCCAGGGCTTTCAGGTGGCCCGGATTGAAGCTTTGCACACCCATGGACAGGCGGTTGATGCCGGCGGCCGCGTAGTCACGGAACTTGTCCGCTTCGAAGGTGCCAGGGTTGGCTTCCATGGTGATTTCGCAATCGGCAGACAACTGCAGGCGTGCCCGGATGTCGGCCAGCAGGCGATCCAGCGTCGCTGCCGGAAACAGGCTGGGCGTGCCGCCACCGATGAAGATACTGTAGACGCGGCGTCCCCAGATCTGCGGCAGCGCCAGTTCCAGGTCGCGTATCAGGGCATCGGCGTAGGCGCTGTCGGCGAGCGAGCCGCGCAGCTCGTGCGAATTGAAATCGCAGTAGGGACATTTCTTCACGCACCAGGGCATATGCACATAGAGCGACAAGGGCGGCAGCGCGGCGAGCTGCGTGCCGGAGGCCCCACCCGGCAGCCGGACCGTGATTGCCTGCGGCATCAAAGACCGCCTTCGCGCAGTTCGGCGAGTAGCCGGCGCAGCGCCTTGCCGCGATGGCTGGTGGCGTTCTTCTGCGCAGGGTCGAGCTCCGCAGCAGTAAGGCCCAGGTCCCTGAGCAGGAAATACGGGTCATAGCCGAAGCCATTGCCGCCGCGCGCCTGCGGCGTGATTTCGCCCTGCCAGGTGCCGTCGGCGATCAGCGGCTCGGGGTCCTCGCCGTGGCGCATCAGCACGATGACGCAGTAGTAGTGGGCGCGCTTGTCCTCGTGCGCCGCTAGTTCGGCGAGCAGCTTCGCATTGTTGCGGTCGTCGGATTTCGGCTCGCCGGCATAGCGCGCCGAGTGCACGCCCGGCTCGCCTTTCAGCGCCCGCACGCAGATGCCCGAATCGTCGGCCAGCGCCGGCAGGCGTGCGAGACGACTGGCATGGCGTGCCTTGGCCAGGGCGTTTTCGACGAAGGTGCCGAAGGGTTCCTCCGCATCGGGGATGGACAGTGCCGACTGCGGGATGACTTCAATGCCGAGCGGCTCCAGCATCTGGCGGAATTCGCGCAGCTTGCCGGGATTGGAAGAAGCAAGGACCAGTTTTTTCATGGGCCGATTTTAT
>CAIPGJ010000900.1 GCA_903864555.1 uncultured Pseudomonadota bacterium
GGGCATCGGGCACGCGCGGCAGTTCGATGATGCGGCATAGCGACAGGCTCATTGTGGGTACCTGTCGTTTTCGGCCGTGACAATCATGCCGATGTTGGCCAGCAGTTCCACGGGCAGTTCGCCGGATATCTCGTTCATGGCTGACAGCAGTTGCGGTGAGTAATCGAGCATCATCGAATTGGCCAGCGGTTTCAGGAAGAAGCCCCGCGAAGACCGCTCGGTGTAGCCGGCTTCCTCGATGTCATGGCGCAGGGTCGCCAGTGAGTATACGCGCCGGTGCCCGACCACTCCGTCGCGGGCGCTGAGGCTGTCCAGGGCGGGTTGCAGGCCCATGATGACGGCCAGCCGGCGGTGCAGCGATTCGCGGTTGGGCACGACCACCAGCAGCCTGCCGCCGGGGGCGAGCCAGTTGCGCAGGCGTTCGAGCAGCGCCACCGGATCTGCCACGTGCTCCAGCACGTGGGAGGCGATGATGGCATCGAATCGTGCCGCACCCGGGTCGAACGCCTCGAACAGGGCATGGCAGGCATGCACCTGCGTGGGCCACGTTTGCTTCAAGCGTTCGATCAGGGTGGCGGCCCCTTCAACCACCGTCACCTCGCGCCCATCCTCGACCAGCGCCCGCGTGACGATGCCGTCGCCATAACCCAGTTCCAGCACGCTGCGCGCCTGGCCCAGTGAGGCCAGCAGCCAGCGGCAGCAGTGTTCCTGGCACAGATCCTCGATGTGCTTGTCCGGCACGTCGGGATTGAGGTGGTAGCTTTGTGCGATGCGCTCGAGTTCGTTCTTGTCCATGCGTTTTGATGGGTCCGGTTCAGGTCCAGGCCTTGGACCAGGTATCGGCCAGCTTCAGGCCCTGCACCACCTGGTCATTGAGTGAGCTGGCAAAAAAGCCTGCGGAAGCCCCGATCAGGGCCACGCCGGGTAGTTGTTCCTGCAGCCCGGCCAACTGGCTGAGGAATTGCCGCCGATTGTGCCAGCCCGGGTGCATGAGTGCCTGATCAAGCGTCATGGTGGTGGACCATGTAACCGATTCGGGCGCATCGATGACGCCCATGTCCGCCAGTTCCCGCGCAAGCAGGGTGTCGCCGGATGCTGCCTCGGGGCCGGAAGCTTCCGATGGCGGACGGCATTCCACCACCAGGCGGTGTTCCGCAGGATCCAGGCCTGCGCAGACTTCCTGATCGGTGATGCGGTAGCTGGCGTAGCGGGCATCGGGCACGAACAGGGTGCTGAACGAGCGCAGCAGTTTGTGCGCGGGAATGACCATGAAACCCAGTTCGACCGAGGCCCGCTGATAGGCCGGCTGCGCGGCCTGAGGATCGAGCAGGCCGAGCAGCCGGCCCGGGTCGGCTGACCAGGCAAGCTGCTCCGTTGCCAGTTGCCTGCCATCGGCCAGTGTCAACTGCACTGTCCGACCCTGGCACTGTGCGGAAACCGGTTGTGCTGCGATCACTTCAATGCCGGGATGGATGGCGATGCATGCGGCCAGCGCTTCGGCAAGGGCGCCGGCATGGCCGGCCACCGGGTAGTGGAAGCGGGTTGCGGGCAGTTGCTGCGGGGTGGTGCTGAATTGCGACAGCAGGGTCTCCGGGTGAAACAGCGGCAGCCAGGGGACGCGGTGATACAGCGCGATCACCTCGCGGGTGGCACATCCGGCGATCTTGCGGCACAGCGGTTCGAACAGCTCGGCGTGCAGGCTGGGCCCGTGGTTGGCCGTCGAGGCAGTTTCCAGGTCGGTGTCGAGGAACAGGGTATCGGCGAGCTTGCGTGAGGCATGCAGCCTGCCACGGGGTGTGCGGCAGATGTGCTCCAGTTCGCCATGGATGCGGGCGGCCAGTTCCGGCGTCAGCGTCTTCAGGACATCGAAGCGGTTGGCGATGAAGAGGTCGGGCAGGATGCGGCCTGCATGCAGCAGCGATGGCGTGGCGATCTCGCGGCAGGGCAGCAGGCCCTGCACGTATGCGCCCACGCGTGCGGCAAAGCGCCCGCAGTCGTTGCGCCTGCCCGGGTCATAGTCCTGAAGGTCGGGGGAGGCTTCGGCATTGAAGGCGCCGAATTCCAGCAGGATCATGCCCGCGTCAAAGCGGCGCTCGCCAAGGCGGAATCCGGCAAAGTGGCCACCCCAGCCCCTGGCGGGATTCAGTAATCTAACCGGGCATCCGCATCGGGCCAGCTCCAGCGCGGCCACCATGGCTGCCAGGTTGTTGCCGACGATGAGCGGATCGGCGCTCATTCACTCTCTTTCGGCACGCGCAATGGCGTACAGCTCCGACCCATGCTCGGGCAGATGCTTTCCCAGGCCGTAAAGCCCGTCCAGCATGCGTGCATCGAGCATGCCGTCTTCCTGCAGGCCGGCCATCTGCGCGTGGGTGAAGGGCTTGATGAAGAAAGTGCCAGTCTCCTCGATGGTGAAGCTAGCCGAGCGCAAGGCCTGCGTCAGCCGTTCTGCATCGTAAGTCATGGATTGCTGCATGCGCTGCTGGGTGGCCGATACGTCATGAACGTCCTTGATCAGCCCCATCTCCAGTGCCAGCAGCCGGTGCAGGGAGCGGGCATTGGGGACGTAGACATGCACGGTGGTGTTGTCGTGACAGAGGGAATGGGCGGCTTTCAGCAGGGCGGCGGGATCGGGGGCTTCATGCAGCACGCTGCTGAGCAGGATGCAGTCGAAGCGCACTGCGGCCAGACGATCGGCCAGTTCTTCCAGGGTGCCGCGATGGACCTGCACGCCAGCATGCTGGCGTGCGAGTTGCGCGGCCTGTTCATGGAAACGTGCAGCCGGCTCCACGACATGCATGGCTTCAGGGGCCTGGTAGTGCAGGAACAAGGGCTCTTCGCCGCAGCCCACTTCCAGAATGGTGGCAGGGCGGAATCGGGCCAGGTGCTCGATGACACGCCGCCGGCGATAGGCCGCCTGGGTCTCCTCGAAAGGCAGGCTGGCATAGTCGGACTGGTAACGCTCCAGGTCACGCATGGGCCGTCATCCTCTTGATCAGTGTTGCCCGGGGCGATTCGGAAAATCCCAGGCTGTGCTTGAAGCGCATCAGCCCGGGGTTGGGAACGCCCTGCGCGGTGGAGATGCCGGCATCGAGAATGCGTATCCCCTCGTGCCTGCAATATTCATGGATGCCCGCTGCGAGCCCGACCACCGGGGACAGGGTCTGCCTGTCTGCGGCATCGCCCCAGTAGAAGACGTAGAGGATGTGCTCGTCGATGCGCATGCAGATGGCCGAGGCAGCCATGTCATCCGGATGGCCGTCGCGCACCAGGCCGAAGTAGGGGACCCGTCCGGGGAACAGCCTGTCCATGGTGACCAGGCCCTCATGGGTCATGGTCAGCGGGTGGCCCCTGCGCCTGCGATTGTCGGTAATGAGCTGATACGCCTGCCCATGGTGTTCCTCGGGCAGTTGCACGAACTGCCAGCCTTCGCGCTCGCATTTGCGAAAGCGCTTCAGGTTGCCGCGGGACATGCGCTCAGGCAGCGTACGCTCATCCACCTGCAAGTCCTGATTGATGTCCGCATGCAGTATGGTGTAGCCATTGTGAAGCAGCATCCGGGTGCTGTCGGCCACGCGTGCGGCATCGTGACCACCGGGTGGCAACACCATCACCAGTTCCTCTGCGCCAAGTGTGGTCAGGTAGCGTTCCACGCCGTGCAGCAGCAGTTCCAGGTCGCCCGGGGTGACTGCCTCGGCCTGGCTGAAGCTGCCGAAGGTGCCGCGGGCAGGGCTGCGCCAGCTGCCAGGTGAAACTTCGGTGAAATGGATGCAGGCCAGGGCCAGGTCGCCGCCGCGATCGGCCAGCTGGAAGTAATGGTCTCTGCTGCCATTGCCGGCATGCAGGTGGAAGAATGTCGGCGTGTTGAAGAGGTGGGTGCGCGGACCCGCAGCAAACACATCGACCAGCAGGTCGTGCCTGTCGTTCAATGCGATGCGCAGTTTCTGGGGCAAGTGACGCGTCCTCGATATTGCGGCATGGCTGTCGCAACGGATGCCGCAGCTCACGGGGCATTATACGGTGGGGTACCCCGGCCCCGGCTGGTGCATGCGGTTAGAATCGTTCAATAAATCACCCATAAACAGAAGGAGGAGAGCATGGCCATTTCCCTTCATGACATCTCGGCGCCGATATTTGTCCGCCACCTGACCGGGCTGGCCACTGTGCTGCGCAAGGCGCAGGCGCTGTATGCCGACAAGAAGCTGGATGAGACGACCTTGCTGGTCTACCGGCTTTATCCCGACATGTTCAGTTTCATCCGGCAGGTGCAGGCCAGCACCGACCATGCGGCCAATTGCATGGGGCTGCTGTCCGGCGTGGAGCCGGTCCGGCACCCCGGCGAGGAGAAGAGCCTGCAGGAATTGATTGCCCGCATCGAGAAGACCGTGGCCTTTGTCCAGTCGGTGACCCCGGCCATGGTGGAGGGGGCCGAGGACAAGCCGGTGGTGGTGAAGATGCGCGACCGGGAGCAGCAGTTCAGCGGCCTGGGGTTGCTGCAGAACCGTTCCCTGCCCAATTTCTATTTCCATTGCACCACGGCGTACGACATCCTGCGCCACAACGGCGTGGAGATCGGCAAGCGCGATTTCATGGGGGCGTCCTGACCGGGGCATGTGCCGGGTGGTTTTGAAGGGCCCCACAGCATGAGTCTCGCCTCGAAAGGGAGTTCGCTGGCGCCCTTTCGCATGCGCTCCTACCGGTTCCAGTGGCCGGCGGACATGGCTGTCTGCTGGGGCTTCGAAATGGAACTGCTCATCCTGAGCTGGTACATCCTGGTCGAGACCCAATCGGTGCTGATGCTGACCGCCTTTGGCGCCCTGCAGTATGTGGGCACGCTGATCGCCCCGATGTTCGGCGTGGTCGGTGACAGGGGCGGGCATCGTCGCTTGCTCTGCGGCATGCGTGCCTGCTACCTCTTGCTGTCGCTCACCATGATGGGGCTGGTGTTCTCCAGTGTCCTGACACCGGTGCATGTATTCGTGCTTGCGACGCTGCTGGGCATCGTGCGAACCTCGGACCTGGCGGTGCGCTCCTCCCTGATCGGCGAATCGATGCCGCCGCAACTGCTGGTGCGGGCCACCAGCGTGGCCAGGACCACCACTGACACGGCGCGCATCCTCGGGGCGCTGGTCGGGGCGGCGCTGGTGGCGGCACTGGGCATGGGGCCTGCCTACGTCATGATTGCCTGTCTGTACGGCATCAGCCTGCTGCTCATTTCACAGGCGGGCCGCAGTGCCCGCAGCCGCAACGCAGCGGCCATACGTGCGGCACGCACGTCGCTGCCCTCGGCATTTCGTGACCTGCGCGAGGGATTCGGCCATGTCTGGGAAACACCCCATCTGCTTGCCGTCATGTGCCTTGCCTTTCTCGCCAACCTGACGGCTTTCCCGCTGATGAACAACCTCATGCCCTACGTGGCCAAGGAGGTGTACGGCACGGATCAGCGCGGCCTGGGCTATCTGATTGCCGGCTGTGCCTTCGGCGCCTTGCTGGGATCCATCGTCATGAGCCGCATGAGCAGCAGCCTGAGGGCCGCACGCATGATCGTGATTTTTCTGGTGGTGTGGCACCTGTTGCTGCTGGTGTTCTCCCGCATGCCGGACCCGGTCAGCGGATTTTTCGTGCTGATCGTCTGCGGCTTTGCCCAGAGCCTCACCATGATTCCCATGTCCTCGATGCTGTTGCGCACCTCGGACCCGCGCCTGCGCGGGCGCGTGATGGGGATACGCATGTTCGCCATCTATGCCTTGCCCATTGGCTTGCTGTGTGCGGGGCCGTTGATCAAGGAGGTGGGTTACTCGGGAACCGCCGCACTGTACTGCGCCATTGGCATCGCCTTGACGCTGCTGGTTGCCTATCGATGGCGCGCCGACCTCTGGAGCAAGACGGCGCTGGCGAACGTGCGCTGAAGGCTTGGCGCAGCGAGACACTAAAAAAAGGGAGGCACCCTGAGTGGCGCCTCCCCCGATTGAAGCCTGTTGCCGTCCCGACTGTTTACTTGCCGGCGGCCTGCAGGCGCTCGTGCGATTTCTTCTCTTCGGCGAAGGTGTCGCGGACCCATTTCATGTATTCGTCCCCGGCCATGTAGAAGAACTCCATGTTCACGGCATCCAGCGTCTTGTCCAGTGCCGGATCGTCCATGGCCTTGCGAAAGGCGTCGTGCAGCACCTTGGTGACTTTCGGGTCCATGCCTGCAGCACCGCCCACGCCCCATGGCGAATTGGCCAGCATGTCATAACGTTCCTTCAGCGTTGGCACATCCGGGGCCTTGGGCGAACGCTTGGGGCCCCAGGTGATGAGCGGGCGCACTTCACCGGTCTTCACGAATGACCAGGGCGGGGAGGCCGCGATGGCCATCACCTGGCCGGCGCGCAAGGCCGTGACCGTGTCATTGCTGCCCTTGTAGGGCACGTCCACCCACTGTATGCCCAGGCGTTGGGCCAGGATCTGCATGGTCAGGTTGGGGCTGGTACCGACACCGGGATGGGCGTAGGTGACCTTGCCGGGGTTGGCTTTCGAGTAGGCGATGAATTCATCCCAGTTCTTCCAAGGGGCATCGCCGCGCACATTGGTGGCGAACTCGTAGCCGGCAATGTTGATGATCCAGGTGAGGTCCTTGACGGGGTCGAAGTTGGTCCGGGTCATCAGAGGCAGCCGGAACACGCCCAGCGGCAGTTGTGTCAGGGTGTATCCGTCAGGTCTGGACGCAGCCACCAGGGTTGCGCCCATGGCGCCGCTGGCACCGGGCTTGTTCTCGACCAGCACCTTCTGTCCGAGGGTCTTGGTGGTGGCCTCCGCGAGAGAGCGCAGCGCCAGGTCAGTGGTGCCACCAGCCGTCCAGGGGACATACAGGGTGACGGGTTTGGTCGAGGGAAAGGTCTGAGCCTGTGCCGTGAATGCCAGCGAGGCCAGCAGGAACGGCGCGATCAGGGGTGAAAATTTCGATGTCTTCATGGAGTCTCCTATTGTCCTGTTGTCTTTCGGCCATGGTCCGAACTGCGCTTTGCATGACCGCTGATGCTCGATTGCCGGGCCGTTTCCGGTCTGTTCTTGTGGACTTGCAGGTGACAATGTAATCACGTTCCGCCCGGAAGTCAGCATTTCCGGAGCTGTCCCCATATTCAAACGACAGGCACTGTGGGTTTTCTGGGCAATCCCCGATGTCCAGCGGACGGGTGCATTGTTACCGTTCGTCAACTCGAGACTCCCGCCGAATGGAGCATGCCCGTGAATAATCCCCGCAACCCTTGTAATCCCTTTGCCACCAGCCTCAGGAAGCGGTCTGCCGGGGAAGCCGGAGATGCCGATCTTCACCGATTCATCGCCGCTCCGGCGGGGGGGAGGGCTGAAAGGCAGAACGCCCCGGGGCGCAGGCCCCGGGGCGTTCTGGATGCTGCAGGAACCGGTGTTGCCGGTTCCGGGCCCAGGTTCAGGCCTGTCCCTGCTCGGATGCTGATCCGGTGGCGGTGGACTGCCCCACGCTGTGGCCTTGATCGTTTCTCACGGAATCACCTCCTTTCAAAGTTGTCAGATTTCAGTATAGCAACAGGCGGGGGCTGTCGCGGGTATTCGCAACGCCCCGGTCGACTGCAGCATGGAATATTGCTATGTTCCGCCTGCTCAAACACAGGAGGGACGCATGGAACTCGGAATCTCAGGCAAGACCGCGCTGGTCACAGGCGCCAGCACGGGCATCGGACGCGGCATTGCCCTCAAGCTGGCAGGTGAAGGTGTGCGCCTGGCGGTGATGGCGCGCCGGCGCAATCTGCTGGAAGAACTGGCCGTGGAAATTGAAGCCAAGGGCCATGCCAAGCCGGTCATCATCGAATGCAATGCGCTGGACGAGGATGCCGCCGACCGCATCGCCAGGGAGGCGCTGGCGGGACTGGGCAGCGTGGACATCCTGGTCAACAATGCCGGCGGCAGCCGCGCTTTCACCCTGAAGAATACCGATGCCGACTGGACCGAGGCGATGACGCTGAATTTCACGCGCCCGCGCCAGCTGACCCACAGGCTCATCGACCAGATGATCGAGCGCAAGTGGGGCCGCATCATCAACATCACCGGCAAGAGCGAGCCGGAAGGACTGAACGGGGCCTTTTCTGCCAAAGCGGGCATGCATGCCTGGTCCAAGGGATTGTCGCGGGAGATTGGCAAGCACGGCATCACCACCAACTGCATTCCGCCCGGGCGCATCATGAGCGAACAGATCCTGCGCAATTACACGCCAGAATTCCGTCAATGGCAGTCCGAGCACGAAATTCCCGTGGGGGAGTATGGCCAGCCTGAGGATATCGCCAGCCTGGTGGCCTTCCTGGCTTCGCCGCTGGCGCGCTATATCACCGGCACGGTCATCCCCGTTGATGGCGGACTGAGGCGCTACTCGTTCTAGCGCACCTGCGAAGGTCAGGCGGCCGTCATCCCCCGGTGATGGCTGCCTCGCGTTTTTGACTGGTCAGCTCCGCTGCGGCCAGGCAGTCGGCAAACTCCCGTTTGACGAATTGCTCTCGCACGTCCAGCAAGGCGTGCCAGGCTTGGGCGATCCTCGCCAGGGCCTCGAACAGCCGATGCGCTCCCACGAGCCGGAAGCGGTCCTCCAGCAGCGCGTTCAATATGGCCTATAGGCAGGTCGTGGGAAAGGCGGGCCAGCCTGATGAAATAAAATAGGCTCCCGTTTCCAAAGACAAAAATATCGACGCAGGCCTGACTGCGCGCTCCCGCATCCCATGAGACCGATCCATCACCTGGTGCTGTTTGCCTTGCTCAGCCACGCCACCTTGTCTGCAGCCAGGGTGGCGGTGACCCTGTATGCAGTAAGCCTGGATTCGGCAGCCGTGGTGGTCGGGGTGCTGATCGGGCTGTTCGGTGCGCCGGCCGTGCTGGCCTCGGTGCCGATGGGCAAGATGGTGGACCGTCGCCCGGCGCGGCTTCCCATGCTGGCCTGCATTTTCCTCAGCGCGGTGGGCTCGCTGCTGCCGTTCATGTGGGAAGGACTGGCCCCCCTGTTCATCACCAGCCTGTTCGTCGGCGGTGCGTATTTCACGCTCTACATCATCAATTCGAACCTGGCCGGCCGCTATGGCGGACCGGAGCATCGTGCCGGCAACTTTGCGCTGATGCACATGGGTCTTTCCGTGGCCAATGGCATCGGCCCGCTCATCGCCGGTTTTGGCATCGATCACCTGGGCCATGCGCACACCTTCCTGGTCATTGCCGTGCTGCCGCTTCTGGCACTGGCGCTGGTGCTGCTGGGCAAACTGCCACTGCTGGATGAGGTGCCGGCGCGACGCGAAGATGCGAAAGCGGTGGGCAGTTTTGTCGAATTGCTGCGTGACCCGGCGATACAGCCGGTCTATGTGATCACCGTGCTGTTCACGCTGGTGTGGGACACCTTCATGGTGCTGGCCCCCATCTATGGCGCCGCACTGGACCTGTCGGCGTCCCGCATCGGCATCATCATCAGCACCTTCGCCTTTGCCTCGTTCGCAGTCCGGGTCTTCACCACGCCACTGACGCGCCTGTTCAGCAACTGGCAGTTGCTGCTGCTGTCCCTGGGCGTGGCCGCCGCCTGCTGTCTGGGCTTTGGCATGAGCAGCAACTTCGCCGTCCTGCTCCTGCTGGCCTTTGGCATCGGCTTTGGCCAGGGCCTGGGGGGGCCGATCGGCAATGCCGCGCTGTTCGATGTGGCGCCGCCGCATCGCTCGGGCGAGGCACTGGGTGTGCGCACCGCAATCATGATGAGTTGCCAGACAGTGTTGCCCTTGCTGGCAGGCGCCGCGAGCTCACTGGTGGGCGTGGCGCCGCTGTTCTGGTGTTCCGGCATTGCGAGTTTTGCCGGCGCATGGTTTTATCGCGGGCTGTGGCGGTCACGCCCGCCCCTTAAGCCCAAGGCACCCTAACCCTAGGTCTGATCAGGAGATTCAAAATGAGGCACCAACCCGTAGACGCAGTCCGCATGAGCATCAGCGAGGCGACAGATTTGGGCGAGCGTGCCCTCAAGGCCATAGGTTATGAACCGGAGCAGGCGCAGGCCATCACGGCCCATCTGGTCGATGCGGCCGCCTGCGGCTACACCTTTGCCGGCCTGCCACGCATCCTCGAGATTGCCGAGGACAAGCGCCTCAGCCAGCCGCGCCATCCGATGAAGGTGATGCACGAGACCCCAGTGTCGGCACTGGTCGATGGTGGCAACAACATCGGTTACTACGTGGTCTACAAAGGCACGCAGATGGCCATCGAGAAGGCGAAGCAGAACGGCATCGCGCTCATCGGCATGTACGACAGCGGGTTGTCCGGACGCAACGCCTATTACGTCGAGATGATCGCCCGCGCAGGTCTGGTCGGCATGCTCTTCTCCAGTGCCTGGCCGGTGGTGGCGCCCGAAGGCGGCAAGCGCCCGATGCTGGGGACCAATCCGCTGGCGGCGGCCTTTCCCACCGGCCAGGAACACCCCATGGTGATCGACCTGGGCACGGCGGCGGTGATGCGCGGGGAAATGGCCCTGCGCGCTCGCCTGGGCGAACCACTTCCGGAGGGCGTGGCCATCGATGCCGATGGCAAGCCGACCCTGGACCCGAATGCCGCACTCAAGGGCAGCCTGCTGACCTTCGGCGGGCGCGACAAACACAAGGGCTATGCCTTGTCGCTGATGATCCAGACCCTGGGTGCGGTGGCCGGCGCTGCCATCCCGCACGGCCGGGCACGCGACTACGGGCACTTGTTCATTGCCTTTCGTCCGGATCTGCTGATGCCCATCGAGCAGATGAAGGCCCATGTCGACCAGTTGATCGCCGAGATCAAGGCCACGCCGACACAGGACGGCGTCGATGCCGTGCGCATCCCCTCAGAGCGCAGCTTCCGGGTGCGCGACGAGGCCAGGCGCGACGGCCTGCTGATCGATCGCAAGGTGGCCGATGCCCTCAAGGTCATGGTCGCGGGTGGCAAAGTCCACTAACATCGGCACAGAAGCAGGGCGTCGCCGCGCTGCCGCCAACAACCAGTTGCCAAGGAGGAATTCCCCGCATGCAAGCGTTTGCCGCCATTCTGCTGAAAAGCCCGGCTTGTCCCGCCACGCTGTCATCGGGGGCGCTGACAGCGCTGGGTGCCGAATTCGGCGCTTTGCGCGCCAGGCCCTATGAAGCCCTGGATGGCAGTGAGGCCTACATCTATCTCGACCTGCCAGCGCAGTCCCGCACTGCCGCCCAGTTCACCGAGGCGGTGAATGAGGCTGCCGGCCGGCATCTCGCGGGTACCGGAATCACCGCCTGGGCACTGACCGGCATCTGCGACATTGCCGGCGCCAATGAAGGGCAGGCCGCTCCCTTCTTCTACACCGTCGAGATCACTTCGAAGCGAGAAAACATGCCGGCCGTGTCCGGGTGGTATGACCAGGAGCACATGCCCGGTCTGGCTGCGGTGCCAGGTTGCGCACATGCGCGGCGCTTCCTCACAGAGGGCCCCGAGCAGACCTCCTGCGCTTGCTATGAGATCACCAATTCGGGCATACGCGAGACAGACGCCTGGAATGCGGTGCGCGGCACGCCCTGGAGCCTGCAGGTGCGCCCGCATTTCCTCAATCTGAAGCGCAACATGTTTCACGCCCGGCCGGTGATCCGGCTGTGACCGGATTACGCACCTGGCCATTCGCCGGCCCCCACACGAACACGAGAACGACAAGAAGGAGGCAGGAAATGAGGCATCGGTCTGCACAATTGATACGCGCTACCACCGGACTGGTTTCCGGTGCCCTGATGCTCGCCGCGCTTGCTCCGGTGCAGGCACAGAACTATCCGGTTCGCACCGTGAGGATCATCGTGCCCTTTGCTCCCGGCGGTGCGGCGGATGCGATCGCGCGGCCCTTGTCGCAGTCCCTGGGCGAGTCGCTGGGCCAGTCGGTGGTCGTGGAGAATCGCGCCGGCGCCAATACCATCGTCGCGGCAGAGTTTGTCGCCCGTTCGGCTCCGGACGGCCACATCCTGTTCCTGGCCAGCAGCTCCACTCTGGCGCTCAATACGGCTGGGTACAAGAAGCTGCCCTACGATGCCATGAAGGACTTCGTCCACACCGCCAAGGTGGTGTCCAACTACCACCTCATCGTCGCACGCAAGGGTTTTGCCCCGAACACCATGGCCGAGACGGTGGCGCTGGCCAGGAAGAAGTCCGATGGCGTGAGCTATGCCTCCACCGGCATCGGATCACCGACGCATTTCGCCGGCCTGCTCATCGAGTCGATGGCCGGGGTGAAGATGCTGCACGTGCCCTACAAAGGCATCGCGCTGGTGGTCAATGACCTGCTGGGCGAACAGGTCGACATCTCGGCCTCGGCACCCTCGGCCGTCATACCCCACATCAAGGCCGGCAAGCTGAAGGCGCTGGCCTCGACCTCGCCCAAACGCCTGCCGGCCTATCCGGACGTGGCGAGCATGTGGGAGATGGGCTACACCGGCTTCACCACCGGGGCCTGGTATGTGCTGTCGATACGCGCGGGTACGCCTGCGGCCATCGTCAACCGCCTGAACAAGGACACCAACGCCGCCTTGCAGCAACCGGCGACACGCAAGCTTCTCGAGGCCGAGGCCTTCAGCGTTGATGGGGATCTGACGCCCGCTGAAACCACCAAATTTGTCGCCGACGAAATACAGAAGTGGAGCAAGATCGTGCGCGACGCCAATATCCAGTTTGACTGAGACCGGCATGGTGCGTCGGCCCAGCGAGGGCGCTTGAAATCCGGAGCGCTTGGCGCTGGTTCTGGCTCGCGATATCTAATTCGACCTGGGCGGCGGCGGGTTTTTCGGGTGTTGCATGGCCAGCAAGCGCAGGTCGTGCAACACCACCCGGAGCGCAGACTCAGGGTTTCTTGCGGTTTTCACGCATGATTTGCCAGACGAACCACGCGATGAACAGGACCACTGCACTCACGAAAATAATGACCCCCCATGGTTCGGACGGGGGAGGTGGGCCCTGGGCGGCCAGTGCCCCCAGGGAGTGCATCGAGAGGATGGCAGCGATCAGGCGTACTGGCATGGAGAGTCTCCTTTGGTTTTGTGGTGGGCAGGCGGAGTGGATCCGCCGGCGCCATTGTTATCAGGGAGAATTAATTGGAACTTAAGAACGCGCTGAAAACGCCTTTTTTTACATGAGTCTGTGCAGGGATTCCCCTAGTCCAGCATGAGGGCAAGAAGATCGACAAAACAGGAATCCTGTCGATGACGGGTTGCTTTGACAGGGGTAAGCGGGCGCGGCCAGGATGATTTCCTGGCCGATATGGCGGAGGTTGGTATGGCCGAACGGCTGATCAAGGCCCAGAGGCCGCACAACCGGCGCCAGTGCCGAGCAGGCGTTCGATAGATCCAGAGCCGCTGCTGGTCGTGCGCCGGTGCGCCGGTCCATGCAGGTTATTAAGTGGGGATTAAGCTGCCATGGCTACGATCAGGGAACGAGTTACTCCAACCGGACATCCGATGCGCCTGCTGCTGGTGGAAGATGACGTCATGATCGGAGAGGGCGTGCGCCAGGGCTTGCGCCAGGATGGTTTCGCGCTGGACTGGGTGCGCGAAGGCGAGGCCGCCGAGCGTGCACTTCGCAACAATGTCTACGACGGCGTGCTGCTCGATCTTGGTCTCCCCAAGAAGGATGGCCTGGATGTGCTCAAGGGCCTGCGCCGGCGTGGCCAGCGCATCCCGGTGCTGGTGATCACCGCGCGCGACTCGGTGTCCAACCGGATCGAGGGCCTCGATCAGGGGGCCGATGACTACATCACCAAGCCCTTCGACCTGGATGAACTGGCAGCGCGCGTGCGTGCCGTGCTGCGGCGCCACGCCGGGCATGCTGAGTCGGTGGTGCAGGTTGGTTCGCTGATGCTCAATTCGTCCACGCACGAGGCCTCGCTGGATGGCAATCCGCTGTCGCTGTCGCCCAACGAGTTTGCCCTGCTGGAAGTCTTTGCCAGTCGTCCCGGCATCGTGTTCTCGCGCGTCCAACTCGAGGAGAAGCTCTACGGCTGGGGCCAGGAAGTCGAAAGCAATACCGTCGAGGTCTACATCCACAACCTGCGCAAGAAGCTCGGGCAGCATTTCATCAAGAACATCCGCGGCGTCGGTTACACCATCCCCCGCGAAGCATGACGTCCATACGCCAGCGCTTGCTGGTCTGGCTGGTGTTAGGCCTGACCATAGCAACCGCCATAGGCAGTTGGGCCGTGTATTCGCGCGCGCGTGCGCAGGCGCGGGAAATCTTTGACTTCCAGTTGCAGCAGATGGTCAGCGCCTTTCCCGGCGAGGGATTCGGGCGCCGGGTGATCCAGGCCTATGACGATGAGCATCCCGATGTGGTGGTGCGCATCTGGGACCAGAGCGGCAATGAAATCTATTCTTCCGACAAGGATTCCGTTGCCCCGCGTGCCCATGCTCCCGGGTTCACCAGTATTGCCGGAGAGAACGGCAACTGGCGTATCTATACCGCCACGGTGCGCAACAACACCGTGCAGGTGGCCCAGTCCACCCGCGTGCGTGAAGAACTCGCAACGGATATGGCACTGCGCGCGATGCTGCCGCTGGTGGCCTTGTTTCCTGCGCTGATTGCCCTGGTCTGGATCACGATCGGGCGCGGGCTCCGCCCCCTGGACGAGCTGGCGGCGGAGATGCGTGCGCGTTCGGCGACCTCGCCCGACCCCCTGCCGGACCGGCCGGTCCCCGATGAAGTGAGGCCGCTGGTGCTGGCCCTCAACGAACTGCTCAACCGGCTGGAGCAGGCCATGCGCGTGCAGCGTTCCTTCATTGCCGACGCTGCCCATGAACTGCGAACGCCGCTCACGGCCGTGATGTTGCAGCTGCAACTGGCGGAACGTGCACAAAGCGAACAGGCCCGCTCTGCTGCGCTGTCCCGGCTGAAGGGCGGCCTGGATCGCGCCACCCATCTGGTCAAGCAGTTGCTGGCGCTGGCCCGCGCGGAGCCCGAAGGCATCAGCCAGGCACTGGAGCCGGTGAACCTGGCCGACGTGGTGAGGAGCGTGGTCGCCGAGCAGGCCTCGATCGCCGAGGCGAAGGACATAGACCTGGGCATGTCCGGCGAATCCGATGTCGTGGTCATGGGGCACGCCAATTCCCTGCGGGTATTGCTCGGGAA